>JBATYN010000099.1:0-4597 GCA_049674125.1 Pseudolabrys sp.
CTTTTGTCGTGATCCCCAGCCTCGTCGAGAGAAAGGTCGCGCAACATCACTTTGGTCTGGCGCCCGTGTCGCAAGACATAGACCGCGCGGTTATATGTGATCGCATCGGCTTCGTTCGCCGGCAAGCTGCCCTCGATCGACACTGTGGAGCCTTGTGGGCCATAGCTCACATCGGCCAGCACCGGCTCGCCTTCGGCAAAGATTGGCACCGACAGCCGCCTTGCGCCCGACAATTGAAACGCATCGGCCGCATCCCAGGGTGACGCAGGTTCGTCGGGATCAGATGGTTCCAGCACACGCGTCTGCTCGAGAGCCAATAATTTTTGCGCGCCCAGTGCTGCCGCCGCGTGATCGACCCCCCGTGGTTCGGCGCCAAGGCCAACAAGATTGCGGTCGATGAACGTGGTATCGAAATCGCCCTTGCGAAATGCTGGTGCCCGACAAATCGCCGCGAGAAATCCGACATTCGTACGCGGACCGACAGCAATGGTCTGATCGAGCGCCTCAGCCAGGCGCTCGAGGGCCCTTTCGCGCGTGTCGGCGTGGGTGATCAGCTTGGCAATCAATGGATCGTAAAATGGCGTCACTTCGCTGCCCGATTCAACGCCGCTATCGATGCGAAGGCCGTCGGCGATTGGAAATTGAAGTGAAATGAGACGGCCGGTTGAGGGCAAAAAGCCGTGCTCGGGGTCCTCTGCATAGAGCCGCGCCTCCACAGCGTGGCCAATGAGCTTCACCTGGTGTTGGGCAAGCGGTAGTTTTTCGCCTGCCGCCACCCGGAACTGCCATTCCACCAGATCGAGCCCTGTTATCGCCTCGGTCACCGGATGCTCGACCTGGAGCCGCGTATTCATCTCCATGAACCAGAAACCGTTTGCTTTGAGCCCGTGCGCCCCGTCGGCAATGAACTCGACCGTCCCGGCCCCCACATAGCCGGCGGCCTTCGCGGCTTCCACCGCCGCCTCCCCCATAACGGCGCGCAGTTCCGCACTCATGCCGGGTGCGGGCGCCTCTTCGATGACCTTCTGGTGGCGGCGCTGTAGCGAGCAGTCGCGCTCATTGAGATGGATGGCGTTACCGTGCCGGTCTGCGAAGATCTGGACCTCGATATGGCGCGGACTCGTTACATATTTTTCGATCAATACACGGGTATCGCCGAACGACGCCTTGGCTTCGCGTTGAGCTCCTTCCAGCGCTGAATCAAATTCTGCGTGACGCTCGACGCGCCGCATGCCTTTGCCGCCACCACCGGCCACAGCCTTGATCAGGACCGGGTAGCCGATCTCATAGGCCTTTTGCTTGAGGAATTTCGGCTCTTGCATCTCGCCGTGGAAGCCGGGCACGACCGGTACCCCGGCTTTTTCCATAAGGGCCTTTGCACGATCTTTGAGGCCCATGGCACGGATAGCCTGCGCCGGCGGCCCGACAAAA
Source organism: Pseudolabrys sp. (assembly GCA_049674125.1). Lineage (GTDB taxonomy): Bacteria > Pseudomonadota > Alphaproteobacteria > Rhizobiales > Xanthobacteraceae > Pseudolabrys. Next base: position 1,432 of record JBATYN010000099.1, read on the forward strand.
ATGACACCCGCATCGAGACAGGCTTGCGCGAATTCGGCATTTTCCGAAAGAAAACCGTATCCCGGATGAACGCACTCCGCGCGTGCCGCTTTGGCCACTGCGATGAGCTTGTCGATCGAGAGATAGCTTTGCGATGCCGGCGCCGGACCGATCGCGTAGGCTTCGTCGCAGAGCCGTACATGGACGGCGTCTGCGTCAGCTTCCGAATAGACCGCGATGGTGCGCAGGCCCATCCGCTTTGCGGTGCGAGCAATGCGGCAGGCGATCTCGCCGCGATTTGCGATCAGGACAGATTTGAACATGGGCCCCGGATTCGAAGCCCCGATACTAGCGTGCTGGCGGGGTTGCCGCTTGGGCCTGTGGACGTTTCGGCGGCACCGGGGGATTGCTGCCCGTCTTGTCGGGGGCAGCTTGGGCATTGGTGGCGCTCGGCTGCTCTTTTGGCGGCGGCGGCTCCGAATTCATAATGCTGACAGGGGGGATCGAAGCAGCCGAGGGGAAGTCGTAGCGGCTGTCTAGCGGATGTTCGACTGAAAGAGGTTCGGCAGCGCCAACGACCGGCGCCCCTGTGGGGGCCGCCGCTTGGGGCTGTTTATCGGTTACAGGCTCGTTCTTGCCCCAATTGGATGCATAGCGGGCCACATATGTGTCGAAGGCATGCACCTTCAAATTGGCCTTTAGCGCTCCCGTGTCCTGAAACATGGCCAAAGCGGCACAACGTTCGGCGACACATCCGTCACGCACGGACAGCACATGAGCGGCAATACCGTAGCGATCAAGCTCGAGAGCGCGCCGCGTGGCGGCAAATGCGGCCAACGGGCCGGGGTCGCCGTATTGGGCGACTGCGAACGCATCAGAAAGGAGCGACAGGCGCGCGCTGATATAAGCCACTGCGCTCGCCGCACTTTGCGCATCCGCGAACACGGATTTCTCGCAAGCATTCTCAACTTGCTCGCCAGCGGTGCCATCGAGACAGGCAAGCGGCGAACCGGGAGCAATCGCGCTGAGGTTGAGTTGCGTGCTGCGCTGAAGAAGCGCGCGCTGCTCGGCGGCGCGTTCATTCACCGCCAGGCGATCCAGAAGCCCCATCACTGCGAGCGCGGCGACGACAATTGCAGACAACGGAAGCAGCAACCGCGGCCCCGCCCCTCGCGACACGCGTCGCACCGCGATGACCACGATCACCAAAAATAATGCCGCCAACGCCCCGGCTAAAGGAGCCGGCAGCACCAGCGGTGTTGAAAGCAGCCCGTTTATAGATGCACTCTCGTTAATCGGCATCGGTTTCCAGCTACTGGATCTTAACTCCCGAGACTTTTACCACGTCGGCCCACTTTTCGATGTCCTTATGCAAGTAGGCTTCGAATGCTTCCGGGGTCTTCACAAGCGGAATAGCACCCTGTTTGAGCCATGTGGCTTTAACTTCAGGATTGTTGAGCACTTTGTTGATGTTGGAATTGAGGAAGGCGATGACGTCCTTCGGCGTGCCTTTCGGTGCCATAACGCCAAGCCAGATCGTCGCCTCGTAGCCAGGGACTGTTTCAGCGATCGTTGGTAGATCGGGCGTAAGTTCCGAGCGCGTCAGACCGGTGGTGCCGAGGGCGCGCACCTGCCCGCCTTTTGCCAATGCCGACATGGTGGTCACGGCATCGAACATCATCTGGACCGTGCCGGAAATCACGCTGTTGCGCGCATCGCCTGACGCTTTGTGCGGCACGTGCACGATGTCGGTCTGTGTCATGGCCTTAAAGAGTTCGCCGGCCATGTGATAGGGCGTGCCGGGACCGGAGGATGCGTAATTGAGTTTGCCTGGGTCTTTTTTGGCCAGCTCAATGAACTCCTTCACCGTCTTGGCGGGCACCGACGGGTGAACCACCATAAGGAGATCGGAATAATTTATGGTCGCGACCGGGACGAAATCGCGCATCAATTGGTAGGGCTTGTTGGGAAGCAGCGACTCGTTCGTCGTATGCGTATTCGACATCACGAGCAGCGTGTACCCGTCGGGTGCAGACTTGGCGACCGTGTCGGTCCCAATAACGGATCCGGCACCCGGACGATCCTCAACAATGAATGACTGCTTGGTTTCTTCAGAGAGATGTTGGGCGAGCACCCGGGCATAAACATCGGCGGGTCCTCCTGCTCCAAAAGGAACGATCAATTTTACGGTTCGGCTTGGATAGGTCTGTGAGGCAGCTGGCCACGCAAGCACAATAGGCAACATCAGAGCGGCCAGACGCATAAACGCGCGCATCAATTCTCTCCCCCTGAAAGGTTTCTGTTTAGCTTGGTTATGAAGGTCATAATTCGTTTGTTTATTCCCGCAATCGTTCAGGTCCCGCCGGCCGATCTAAAGCCGGGAGCAAGGTCGCTGGCCGCCGCGAACGCTCCCTTGGCTTCCACGGAGGTCAGCGCAACGGTGGTGCGCAAATCGGTGACCCCGCCGCCACTGCCCGCGGCCAACAAAACGGCGGCCATCTGGACGTCATTCGGAACTTCAGCGATCGCCATAAAGTCGTACTCACCGAAGGTGAAATAGTAGCCCAAGAGCCGGCCCCCAATTTTCGATAGCAGGCGCGCGACAGCGTCGGAGCGGTCCTCCGGTTTAACAATCATGCCCTTGATTGCGTCGCGGGTATAACGCCCCTGCGTTATGTAAACCGTCATGCTTGGAGCTCCTGGCGCGTGATGAGCGCGGTCCGGAACACCATAAGTGACAGCCGAGGCAAAATCGCGACAGCTCAAGCGCGGTCGAGCTGGCTTTCCTTGGCGACGCGTTCAAACGCTTCACCGGAACTCTTGATCCGGTATTGGTAGTCGTCACCTTCCGAGGGCAGCAGCTTGACCACAATGTAGCTGCCGCTCGCGGCGGCGCGACCGAAGGTCGGCGAGGTGTAGTAAACCGTTTCACCGACCTGATACTTGTGCAAACGCACCGGGACTTCAGGTGTCACGATCGGCTGCATCGGCGGACTGGACGTCCGCAGCATCTTCATCTTCGTGGTCTTGCCTGCTGTACCCACGACAGCACCGGCCCGCGCCGCGCGGGTGCCCTTCCCAACGGGAAGCCGCGCCGATTTCGACGCTTTTTTGGCTGCTGCGCTTACAGTTTTCGCGCCTTTTTTTGCCGTCCGGCCAGTCTTGGTGGACCGCCCGGCCGCGTTTG
>JBATYN010000100.1:0-1636 GCA_049674125.1 Pseudolabrys sp.
CCCGCACCTCATAGGCTTTCATGCGGTCTCCGTGTGGCTCTCGAGCATGCCGGCAACATTGTTGAGTGCGCTGCGAAGATTGCCGAACATGGCGATGCCCTCGGCGGCAACCTTGCGCTTGACCGCATGGCCGCGCGCGCCTGGCAATCGAGGCGGGGCCTCACCTTCCATGGCTTTCGCCTTGCCGATGACCTCAGCGATATGCGTCACGCGCAGGCCGTAACGTTCGCTGCCGGCAAAGCCATCCGGATTGAGCACCAGAAAAAATTGGCAAATGTTGCTGGGCCGCTTGACCATGTTTTCGTAGGTCACTTGGAAACCTGGCTCGCCGTCCGAAAGCGCACTGCACAGGATCTCGACCATCAGCGCGAGGGCGTAGCCCTTCGGCCCACCGATTGGCAGCAGCGATCCTTTCACCGCGACAGCGGGATCGGTCGTCGGCCGGCCGCTCGGATCGAGCGCCCAGCCTTCCGGAATGGTTTTCTGCCCGGCCGCCAGCGCATGGCGGATACGCGAACGCGCGACCATGGCGGTTGCCATGTCGGCGATGACCGGATCGGTATCGGGGACCGGAAACGCGACGCCAATTGGATTAGTGCCGAGCAGCCCCTCGGTCCCGCCTGTGGGCGCGATCGCCGGCATGGCATTGGTCAAGGCAATGCCGATGAGCCCATATTCGGCGGCCCGGTCGGCATAGTAGCCGGCGGCACCGAAATGGCTGCTGTTGCGTATTGCAACGGCGCCGAGTCCGAATTGCTTGGCGATGCCAATAGCCATATCGATGGCGCGGCGGCTCGCCACTAAACCCAAGCCGTTATCGGCATCGAGGACGGCACAGCAGGGCATCGCCTGCGTGGTTGCGAAAGCGGGCCTCGCCTTGATCGTGCGGTCGAGCAGTCCGCGCACATACAGCGGCAGATGAACGACACCGTGCGAATCCGAACCGTGCAGCTGCGCCCATAACGCGACTTCCGCGCCAATCCCGGCATCCTCGTGCGGCATCCCGCAATGCTCGAACGTGTCTGACACGAGGCGCGACAGCTCGGCCGGATTCACGTGCTCGCTCGCCGCAATCTTGCGAAGCCTTTCAGCCAGCAATACAATTTCTGCCATCGAAGCCTTCACTTTGGAGCCGCGCCGGGGAAGAAAGCCTCGGCGTTGCGGTGAAAAATCTTTTCGTAGACGTCTTCCGGATAATCGAGCGTTCGCCAATCATCGAGCAGACGCTCCAGCGTCAATGTCGGCCAGTCCCAGCCGAACATGATGCGGTCCTGCAGGCGCCCGCCAATCTCTTTTTTCAGGGCCGGCGTGAAATATTTCGGCGACCAGCCATGCACCTCGTAGGAAACGTTAGCTTTGTGCAGAAGGATGGCGATCATGTCGTCTTGCCATGGCCAGGCGGGGCGGCCGGCCAGAATCTTCAGCTCAGGAAATCGCGCCGCGACCCTGTCGACATGGCGCGGGTGCCCGTCCTCGAGGATGATACCTTTCCCGCCCGGCATCCCCTGACCGATACCGGTTAAGCCAGTCATGATCAGCACCGGCGCACCCATCTCGATCGACAGCTTGTAGAACGGATCCCAGACCGGATCGCTTGCCGGATGGCCAAGGCTGTTTTGGCTCTGGCAAAAGCCAA
>JBATYN010000101.1:0-7347 GCA_049674125.1 Pseudolabrys sp.
GGTCGGATCGCGACGCGATCCGGGTGCGGGGGCAAGTGCCTCACGAGAGATCCGATCCCCCTCACCCCACCCCTCTCCCCCAAGGGGAGAGGGAGCAAGCTGCGGTGCGTGGTAATGACTGACCAAAAACAAAAATTCGTCGGCCGTTCGGTTCCGCGCCTGGAGGATCGCCCTCTCCTGACGGGCCGCGGCCGCTTCGCCGCCGATATTTCATTTCCCGGCCAATGGCACATGCGCGTCGTGCGTTCGCCGGTCGCACATGGAAAGATTCGCGCGATTGGCGGCGATGCGGCACGTGCGCTGCCCGGAGTTCATGCGATTTGGACGCACGCCGATGTCGCGCACATTCCGCACATTCCATTTCGTCTGACCGGACTTAAGACGCTCGAGCCGTACCAGCAGCCGGTGCTGGCGCGCGACACCGTGCGGTACGTTGGCGAGCCGGTCGCGGTGGTCTTTGCAGAAAACGCATACCTTGCCGAAGACGCGGCCGAACTTGTCGAACTTTCAATCGAGCATTTGCAAACAACGATGCTCGCCACCGAGCAACCGGGCTTCTACGAGGGTGAACTCACCACCGAACCGGGAGTCGTGCAGAAATCGTATGGCGACGTCGATGCCGCCTTCCGTGCCGCTCATGCCGTTGTTTCGCTTGAGCTTTCCGTCGGCCGCCATTCCGGCGTGCCGATGGAGACGCGTGGCGCCATCGCTCGTTTCGATGAAACGCGGGATTTATTGGAGCTTCACGGCGCCGCCAAGGTGCCGCACTGGAATCGCGATACCATCGCGCAAATGCTGGGACGGAAAAAAGAATCCGTCCACCTCTACGAAGGCCACGTGGGCGGCGGCTTCGGCATTCGCGGCGAGATTTATCCCGAAGATGTTTTGGTCTGTGCGGCGGCGCTAAAATTCAAACGTCCAATCAAATGGATAGAGGACCGCCGCGAACATTTCATCGCCGCCAATCATTCGCGCGAGCAATATCATCGCGTCCGCGCTGCAATCGATGCGCAGGGCCATATTCTTGGAATTGAAGACGAATTCTTTCACGACAACGGCGCTTATATGCGCACGCACGCCGCAACCGTGCCCGATCTCGCCGCAGCAATGTTGCCCGGGCCGTATCGCGTACCGGCCTATCGCGCCGTTGGCCACATCCGCCTGACAAACAAAACGCCGTGCGGAACCTATCGCGCACCGGGCCGATACGAATCCACCTTCGTACGCGAACGATTGATGGATGCCATCGCCGCGAGGGTCGGCGTCGACATCGTCGAGATTCGCAAACGCAATCTCATTGGCAAAAGTGCGATGCCCTACTCTCTTGGTCTCGACACACTCGGGACAAAGATCACTTACGACTCAGGTGACTATCCACGATTGCTCGACAAGGCGCTCAAGGCGGCGGAGTGGACGGGGCTACAGAAACAGCTGCTGGCACGCCGCAAGAACGGCGAGAAAGTCGGCGCCGGAGTGGCAATGTTTGTCGAAAAAAGCGGCCTCGGACCATTCGACACCGTTCGCGTCGAAATCATGCCCGATGGCACAATCGAGGTGATTACCGGCGTCGCCTCTATCGGTCAGGGCGTGGAAACCGTCATCGCGCAGATTTGCGCCGATGCACTCGGCGTCGACTACGGCAATATCCGCGTTGTCCACGGCCAGACTGATCGCATCGCCCGCGGGATGGGCGCGTTCGCATCACGGGTGACGGTGATGTGCGGAGAAGCCACGCGGCTCGCCGCAACAAAGCTGCGCGCTGCGATCCTGCAAGCTGCCGCCGAATTGATGCAAACCAGCGCGGATCGGCTCGACGTCGTGAATGGGGAGGTCGTCCGTACCGGCACTCCCGGGCCATCGATGCCATTGGCCGAACTTGCACGTGGCTTGTCCAACGGCTTGAGCGCCGAAGATACTTTTGAATCGGCGCACATGGTTTATCCCTACGGTGTTCACGTCGCCGCCGTACGTATCGATGGGGACACGGGGGCCGTGCACATCGAGCGTTACGTTGTCGCCTATGATGTCGGCAAAGCAGTGAATCCAAAACTGGTTGAAGGCCAGATCGCCGGAGGCCTTGCGCAAGGCATCGGCGGCGCGCTGTTCGAAGAGTTCCGTTATGACGAGAACGGCGAGCCGCTCTCGGTCACCTTTGCGGACTATCTGATGCCGACCGCAGGTGAAGTGCCCGGGGTCACCGTTATCGTGTCGGAAGATGCGCCGAGCCCACTCAATCCGCTCGGACTAAAGGGTGCCGGCGAAGGCGGTGCTAATCCGGTTGGCGCTGTGATCGCATCAGCCATCGACGACGCTCTGCAGCGGCCCGGCACCGTGATCCAACTTCCGGTGACGCCGCAGTGGCTCAAGGCACATATGTAATAGTGCCCAACCCGTGCCGATAATGCACGCAAACCGGCGATTCAGGCGGCCCGCGGCCCGCCGGATTATCTATCCGTCCCCGTGGGCCTCGACTACAATTCCCTCCGGTCCCTCGAGGGCCGCGAGAACCAAAAAATATTGGGGTAGGAACAATGACAAACTTCACCAGATGGGGACTGGCCGTCGCTGCCGGCGCGCTCGCCTTCTCGTTCAACGCGAGCGCCCAGGAAAAGCATTACCGTTTCGCCCACGACCAGCAGCTCAATTCGGGCTACAGCGTCGCCTACGACATCTTTTCAGCCAAGCTCAAGCAATTGAGCGGCGGCAAGATGCTGGTCGACCAATACCCGGGTGCCCAGCTGGGCCAGGAGCCGCAGCTTCTCCAGCTCGTTAAATCGGGCGATCTCGATTTTGCGATTGTATCATCGGCGAACACCGCGACAATCTCGCCGCAAGCCGGCGTCATGTCGCTGCATTTCCTGTTCCGCGATGAAAACCACATGGTCAAGGCACTTGCAGACCCAAAGGTCTTCGAGGCGATCCGCGACATGATCGACCAGACCGTACAAGGCATCCATGTGATCGGCCTGGGCACGCAGGGTCTGCGCAATATGTACAGCAAAAAGGAAATTCATAAGATCGAAGACGTCAAGGGCCTGAAGATTCGTGTTCAGGCCACCGCGACTGAAGACGCGACATTCAACGCCTACGGCGCACAGACCGTCCATATGCCGTTCGGCAGCGTTTACACCTCGTTGCAAACGGGTGTGGTCGATGTCGGTGAGAACTCGGTCAACGTCTATTTCATCAACAAACACTATGAACCGGCTCCCGTCCTTTCGATGACCCAACACGAGGCGAACAATGCCATTCTCTGGATCAGCGACAAGCTTTGGCAGAGCCTCACCGACGAACAGAAAAAGTGGGTTCTCGAAGCGGGGCGCGATGTTTCCACGCAGGAGCCGAAAAAGGCCTTCGAGCTCGAAGACACCGCAGCAGGCAAGCTTAAGGCCATCGGCATCAAGATCGTGACCGACGTCGACAAATCCGGCTTCAAAACGATTTCCGACCCGATGCTGGACAAGCTCGCAAAGGAGCTCGGGCCACACGCCGACAAGATCAAGACGCTGATCAAGTCAGTCCAATAATTCACACTCGGAGTGGGACAACGGAGAGGCCGGCATCGCCGGCCTCTCCAACTTAGCGGGCGGGGTGCAATGGGTATTGCCGACAAGCTGGTCTTGCAGCGCCAGCGTCACCTGAAATGGAAGGCGCTCGACAGCCTTGAGCTGATCTTGATGATCATTGGCGGGCTGTTGCTGTTCGCCTTTTCGGTGTCGGTCTGTGCCGACATCGTGACGCGAACGATCGGCCGCCCCTGGCTATGGCTGCAAGAGGTCACCTCGACCCTTTTCATTTATGCGATTTTCATCGGTGCGGCGACCGCGACCCGGCGCAATGATCATCTTTATCTCACGGCGGTTGCAGAATCGATGCACGGAGTGCCGCGGCTTGTAGCCGAACTCATCATTCGGCTCATTGTTCTCGCCGTTGCGGCTTGCATGATCTACTACGGATATCTCAACTACCTGCGCGGCTTTGGCAGTTTTCGTCTGCCGTCGAACACACCCATTGCCTCGCTATACGCGGCAATTCCGGTCTCCGGCGTCCTGATTGCACTGTTTACGATTGAGCAGATCGTCAATGGTTGCCTTAAGGGCTTCGACCATCCGGAGCCGCAAGAGCCAGAACATTCGGCGGCGTTCGGCGCTTCCAGACCGGAGCAGCCGCTGTGAGTGCTTCGGTCATTCTCGCGCTCATGTCGGCGTGCTTTCTGACGTTTGGCTACCTCGGCGTGCCGGTACCATTCGCTTTGCTGGGTGGAGTTTTTGTCGGCGCGGTGCTGGCGGATGTTTCGTTCGCATCCATAATTCAAAAGGTTTTTGACGGCGTCGACAACGAAGCGCTCCTCGCGATTCCGTTTTTTCTTCTCGTCGGCGAACTGATGAGTTCGGCGAACGTGGTTGTACGCATCGCCAATCTGTCGATGGCACTCGTCGGTCACGTGCGCGGCGGGCTGTCACAGGTCGTCACCGTGTTCAGCATGTTCTTTTCCGAAATGTCGGGCTCGACGACCGCAGACGTTGCCGTGATGAGCCGCGCGCTTGGCGGACCGATGAAACGGGAAGGTTATGAGGGCCCCTTCATCGCCGCCATCATCGCCGCGGCATCGACCATTGCCGCGCTCGTGCCACCGAGCATTACCGCGGTCGTCTATGGCGCGACCGGCAACGTGTCGATTGCAGGCCTGTTCATGGCTGGTTTCATGCCCGGATTGATGATCGGCCTTGGATTGATGACCTATTGCTATTTCTTCGGGCCGGTCGGCTTCCGGCGGCCACGGGCCACTTTTGGCGCGGTGGCACTGGCGGTTCGCGACGCGGCTCTGCCGCTCATGATTCCGGTGATCCTGCTCGGCGGAATTCTGACTGGATGGTTCACGCCCACCGAAGCCGGCGTCGTGGCGGCAGTATGGATCATCGCCGTGGTCATTCCGGCCCTTAATCCCAGGCATCTTTGGAATTTGCCCTACGACTTCTGCCTGGCAGCGCTGATCTTCTCGCTGCCGCTGATCACAATCGGTGCGGCCAACGCATTCGGGTATTTGCTCGCCTATTTGCGCGGCGCAATCGTAATATCCGAATGGATCATCGGCATTGCCGGCACAGACCCGCATCTCATCATGCTGATGATGGTGCTGTTGTTCACCATCGTCGGTGACTTCATCGAGCCGGTGCCAACCATCATCATATTCATGCCGCTGGTAAATGCGCTCACGAATGCCGGACATATCAATCCGGTGCATATGGGGGTGGTGCTGATCGCAACGCTCGCGTTCGGTCTGATCACACCGCCATATGGCCTGGTCTTGCTGATGGCATCGAAATTCGTCGGTGTCCGCTTCTCGCAGGCCTTGCGGGCGGCTCTGCCGATCTATGTCGTATTCTTCGCGACCATCGCCTTCTGCATCTATTTTCCCGAGGTCGTGCTGTGGATACCCAAGCACGTGTTGCCAGCCTCGGTCGGCTGCTTCCCGAATCCGAATGGCACCGGTTACATCTGTCCTTAGGTCCACACATGCCAGCAATAGACAGCACACTCAGACCAAAGCTTAAGGCGCCTGCGGGCACCTGCGACACGCATATGCATATCTATGATCCAAAATATCCCAAGGCGCCCACGGCCAAGATCGATGCACCTGCCGCGCCGGTTTCCGCCTATCGCAAGATGTGTGAGCGTCTCGGCATCGAGCGCACCGTGGTGGTGCAGCCCTCGACCTATGGCAAGGATAACCGCTGTACGCTGGAGGCCGTTGCCGAAATCGGGCCAAACGCGCGCTGCATCGTCGTCGTCGATCAGGACGTCACCGATGCGGAACTTGATCGCCTGACAAAACATGGCGCTCGCGGAATCCGCTTCTTCATGCTGGCGGGCGCGCCATTGCCCTGGGAAATACTCGAAACCATGTCGGCCCGCGTCGCGCCATTCGGCTGGCATGTGCAACTGCAACTCGACGGCCATGCACTGCCCGAACGTGAGGCCATGCTCAAGCGCCTCCCAAGCACGCTGGTGATCGACCACGTTGGAAAATTTCTCGAACCTGTGCCGGTTGATCACCCGGGATTTCGGACGCTTCAAGGCTTGCTCGACGGCGGACGCACCTGGGTCAAACTGTCCGCGCCTTATGAGGTCTCCAAGGTCGGGCCGCCGAACTATGATGATGTCGGGAAACTCGCCAAGGCTTTGGCCAAGCAGGCGCCGGATCGGATGTTGTGGGCGACCAATTGGCCGCATCCTACGCCCGGCGTGCGGGTGCCGGATGACGCATGGATGCTCGACATGCTGCTCGACTGGATTCCGGCTGAGGCCGCGCGCAACAAGGCGTTAGTCGACAATCCCGCGCAGCTTTACGGCTTCTAACGCGTTCATGGGTCGAAGTTCGGCCGGTATCCCTTTTGAGTCACTTCAACGTGGCCCGCAAAGGGCAGCCCGACATGGCCCGGAAACACGAGCGCACCGCTTGAAGCACAATAGTCGAGAACTTTCCGTCGGCTGACCCGTGCCTGTGCGGCATCCGAGTTCTTCGGAAAATTCCAATCCGGATAGTAAACCTGCAACAGGTGATGCCAGACGTCGCCAATGAAAGCGGCGCGCTTACCTTTGCTCTCAAGCTTGAAGAATACGTGGCCCGGCGAATGGCCCGGGGCTGAATCGATCTCGATGAAGTCGTTGAGCCGATATGGACCGCCGGTCACGAGATCAGCGCGGCCGTGTTCGAGAATGGGGACAACGCATTCCCGGAATGTCCCCAGCTCGGCCGGTCCTTCTTTGGGATCCGCATCGATTTTTGAGAAATAGTCCACGTCGGGTTTGGAAAAGACGTAGCGTGCATTTCGAAAGGTCGGCACCCATTTGCCGTCCTTCTGCTGCGTGTTCCACCCGACATGATCGTGATGCAGGTGCGTGCACATCACCATGTCGATTTCGTCAGGCCGCGCGCCTGCCGCAGCCAGCCGCTCGAGATAGGGCAAGTTGAGCATATGCCAGAAAGGACGGCCCGGCTTGATCTTGTTGTTCCCGCAGCAGGAATCGATCAGGATTTTCTTGCCGCCGACCTGCAGCAGCCAGCTATGGACGGACAGCCTTATTTTCCCGGTTTCGGCCTCATAATGGTGGGGCGCCAGCCACGATTTGTGTTCGGCCATATGCGCGTCGGTAAACTCCGGAAAAATATCCCGGAGCGGATAGCTCGGCAGGTTTGTCTCCTCGACCCGCGTGATCGTCGCGTCGCCTACGCTGAACACCGGCACCTCCCCAACTTACTTTTTTGGCAGGAATTCATTGGTGAATGTCGACGGAAAATCAACTTCAGCCGGGCCCTTCGGCTGAAGATAGGCGAACGTAGCG
>JBATYN010000102.1:0-1915 GCA_049674125.1 Pseudolabrys sp.
GGCATGTGCCACGATAGGCCATTGCGGGTTGATAGTAGCGCTGGTACCGCCTCCGATTGTGACAAGCAATCGATAGCCCGGCTGAATGTCCGCTTTGGGTCAAAAGCAGACATGTGCACTGCAAAAAGGCACGTCCGCTTTACCCCCGAAAGCGGACATTGCAGTGCGCAAGCGTATGTCCGCTTTGTGCCATTAGCGGACATCGCGGATCGGACGAATTGACACTCGGCCAAACTCGACTATTTTATTGGACGTCGGGCTCGAAAGCAGTCGCCCGGCTTCTCCTAGGCATTTCGCCCAAGCACTGCACTTCGCCCGCTCGCCGGGCCGAGGGCTTTGGCAAGATGTTTTATCACCATAAGTCCGAATCTGGCGGCGGCACGGGAGAAATCCATGCCTTCCGACCTTTGGCGCATGCTCGCGGCACCGGCGCAAGCTGCGTCCATGATCGCTGCGGCGTTTTTCACAAATTCCAGCCACGCCGCGGAGGTCCGCGTGCTATCAGCCGCCGCGATGCAATCTGTGTTCAAGGAAATAAAAGCCGAATTTGAGAGAACGTCCGGCCATAAGCTAATCATCCACTACGGCACAATAGGCGCGGTAAATCAGTGGCTCCTCGGCGGCGAGGAGGCGGATTTCGTAATCGGTTCGGATCAGTCGATGCCAGCGCTCGTAAAGCAAGGGAAAATCGAAAGCGGCAGCCTGATCACGCTTTGCAAGACTGGTATTGGCGTCGTTGTGGCGTCAGACACGGCGGTCAGCGTGGGTACGGCTGAGGAATTCAAAAGAGCGCTGATAGAAGCGAAGACGATTGTCTATGCCGATCCAGCACGCGGCGGAGCCGCTGGCATTCATGTCGCTAAAGTGATCGAAGAATTAGGGCTGACCGATCAGGTCAAACCGAAGCTCAGGCTCGGAGCAGGTGGTGATATCACAGAAGTGACGCTCTCCCTTGGAACTGGCGCTGTCGGCATCACCCAGATAAGCGAAATCGCCGATAAGCCCGGTGCGAAGCTTGCCGGGCCGCTGTCCGACGACCTACAGAATTATACTGTCTTTATGGCAGGCCTACCGCCAAATCTCCCACCGTCGGAGGGCACATCGGCGCTCATCAAATTCCTCAGGAGCCCAACAGCTATCGCCGTACTCAAGGCGAAGGGAATGGTCTACGAGTCACCTGGCGGTTCAGAGTAAGGCGTCAGACCACATTCCCGCTTAGGGTCATTAGCCGACATTCACAGGCGCGGTGGAAACGTTCGCTAAGTGCCAATAGCGAACACGCGGGGACATTCTGCGTGCTCCGTCGTGTTTTTGGAGACCAATATTTTATCGTCTATCCGGTAGACTATTTGCGTGGCTACAGGTCCAGAAATCGCTGACATTGAGCGCGAGTTTGCGCGCGCGTTATGCGCTATTTGTCAAATGGGGCAATGTCCTTCGGGTATTCTATATCGTAGCTCCACCGCTGGGTGCCACTCTCGTTGCGGCCCTCATAATTTTAGAATTTCACAACGACTTATTTGAAGGCATGTTTTTTGCCGGAACGTTCGTCTGCATGGCAGCGCTATGGTGGTTTGCATTTCGTTACCCAAAGACTTGGCGCTGGGTTGATATTGCTTCAAGCGGATTTTATCCACGCGGTCGGTTGTGGCCTCTCACAAGCGATGCACAGTTGGTCGAAGAGCAAATCGCTGAGCGCGAACAGCGATTAAGTGAATTAAAAACCGCCGAAACGCCAAGCATTTGATTGTATCACTGCGGCGGCAATTCCGTCGAAACAGCTTTAGCGGACTTAAGATTATTGAATCTTATCAGTAGATGGCGCGTTTGGATCGCTGCCAATTACCGGGCACTCTTCAGTCAAGAGTTGCTCTGCTAACTGGAGCCACGTCAGCGCCATTCTACGGAGGGAAGC
>JBATYN010000103.1:0-11973 GCA_049674125.1 Pseudolabrys sp.
TCGCGTGGTCGTTGACCTGCCACAGGTCACCTTCAAAGTGGCAGCTAATACCGGTGAGCAATCGCGCGGTCTCGTGAAGGCGTTCCGTTACGGCGTCATCATGCAGGGCGGCTCGCGGATCGTGCTCGACACCAAGGGGCCCGTGCGCATCGAAAAGGCTTTCGTGCTCGACGCAGCGGAAGGCCAGCCCGCGCGGCTTGTGCTCGATCTTGTTGCGACTGATCGTGTCAGCTTCCTGCGCAACGTCGCGCTCGAAAATCATCCGGCGCATGCTGCGGCCGTCAAGCAGAACGAGACGCCCGTAAAAGCGGACGGGGATTCGCGTCCGTTGATCGTGCTCGATCCAGGCCATGGCGGCATCGACAACGGGACCAAAGGATCAGGTGGCGAATTGGAAAAAGACGTCGTCCTCGCCTTCGCACAAACGCTGCGCGAGAAGCTCGAGAGCAGTGGAAAGTATCGTGTCGCGATGACACGGACCGATGACACGTTCATTCCCCTCGCAGAGCGAGTCCGTTTTGCTCGTGCGCGTAGCGCGGCGCTGTTCATTTCGGTTCACGCCGATGCCCTGCCACGCCGTGAGGGCCAGGCCGAAGGGGCGACTGTCTATACGCTGTCGGAGCATGCTTCGGATGCGGAAGCGGCGCGGCTGGCCGAGACGGAAAACAAAGCCGACGTGATCGCCGGGGTGGACCTGACTGCCGAGCCCAATGATGTCGCCAATATTCTCGTCGATCTTGCCCAGCGCGAGACCAAAACCTTTTCTGCGCAATTCGCGCACACCGTGGTTGGCGAACTCAAGAATGCCGCACGCATGCACAAACAGCCGCTCAAATCGGCGGGCTTCAAGGTCTTATTGGCGCCCGACGTTCCGTCAGTCCTGGTGGAGCTCGGCTACATGTCGACCAAAGACGATCTCAAACAGCTGACATCGACGGCCTGGCGCGCCCGCACGGCGCAGGCGATGGTTCAGGCGGTGGATACGTTCTTTACGCCCCGGGTGGCCGGGGCTGGCGGGGGGCACAACTGAGATGGACCTATGGCCTCAGTTTCAACATAAAACCGGGCAACCAAAGGCTTACACTGCGATCTTTGGCAATGGCGGAGGCCGCCTGGCGGTTGTAAAATGGCCGTCAGATTTGCGGCTTACGCCCGCTGTAAGGGAAGCCTATAGCCGGGCGCAGGGCAGGACGATTCGGCCATGAAATTCATATTGCGGTTCCTGGGCTTCCTGTTCGCGGCTGGCACCATCCTGTTTGTGGTGGGGGTGGCGGCGGCTGCCGGCATGCTCTGGCACTTCTCCAAGGACCTGCCGGACTATTCGCAGCTGCAGGACTACGAGCCGCCGGTGATGACGCGGGTGCACGCCGCCGACGGGTCGCTGGTCGGCGAATATGCGCGCGAACGGCGGCTGTACATCCCGATCCAAGCGGTGCCGAAACTCGTCATCAATGCCTTCCTCGCGGCCGAGGATAAGAACTTCTACGAGCATGGCGGGCTTGATTTCGGGGGCATTGCCCGCGCTGGCGTTATCTACCTCCAGAACTACGGATCAAGCCGCCGTCCTCAAGGCGCTTCAACCATTACGCAACAAGTCGCCAAGAACTTCTTGCTGACAAACGAACTTTCGATGTCGCGCAAGGTCAAGGAGGCGCTGCTGGCGCTCAAGATCGAGCGCACCTATAGCAAGGATAAGATCCTCGAGCTTTACTTGAACGAAATTTACCTGGGCCTTGGCGCGTATGGTATCGCGGCTGCCTCGCTCGTCTATTTCGACAAAGCGGTCAACGAACTCAACGTTCCCGAAGCTGCCTATCTCGCGTCATTGCCAAAGGCGCCGAACAATTACCATCCATTCCGTCAACGCGAGCGCGCGATCGAGCGACGAAATTGGGTCATTGACCGCATGGCGGAGGCGGGCTTCGTCAAGACTGCCGACGCGGAGAAGGCCAAGCGTTCACCGCTCGCCGTTACGACGAAAGCCACCGGGGCACGCATTTTCTCCGCTGAGTATTTCACCGAGGAAGTTCGGCGAGAACTCTATGAGCGCTACGGCGAAAAGAAACTTTACGAAGGCGGTCTTTCGGTCCGCACATCTCTCGACACAAAATATCAAGTGCTTGCGCGCAAAGTCTTCACTGACGGCTTAGTGCGTTTCGACGAGACACAAGGTTGGCGCGGGCCGGTAACCAAGATCGATATTGCCGGCGATTGGGGTGTGAAACTCGCCGATGTCAAAGCTCTGGCCGACGTATCGCCTTGGCGTTTAGCGGTCGTTCTGGACGTAGCCGACCAATCGGCCCGCATTGGGTTACAGCCGGGACGCGAGCCCGGCGGCTTTGTCAGCAAAGAACGCACGGTCGGGATTCTTCCGCTCGAGGGTATGAAGTGGGCCAAAAGTGGTGGCAAGGCAGTCGCCAAAGTCAGCCAGGTGGTCAATCCGGGCGACGTCGTCTACGTGGAGCCGGCCAAAACCGACGGCCAGTTCAGCCTGCACCAGATCCCGGAAGTCTCCGGAGCGATGGTCGTAGAAGACCCCTGGACCGGGCGCGTCCTCGCCATGGTCGGTGGTTTTTCATACGACCAAAGCCAGTTCAATCGCGCTACTCAGGCCCTGCGTCAGCCCGGTTCGTCTTTCAAACCCTTCGTATACGCGGCCGCGCTCGACAACGGATATACGCCGTCGACCATCGTGCTCGATGCTCCGGTTGAGATCGATCAAGGGCCTGGCGTTGGCGTCTGGCGGCCAGAAAATTACGAAGGCGGTTTTAACGGTCCTTCCACGCTGCGGTATGGGATCGAGCACTCGCGCAATGTGATGACGGTTCGTCTGGCGCAGGACATCGGAATGCCACTGATCGCCGAATACGCCAAGCGTTTCGGCGTCTACGACGACCTTCCGCCGTATCTTTCTTTTGCGCTCGGCGCGGGCGAGACCACGCTTCTGCGAATGACGACCGCTTACGCAATGTTCGACAACGGCGGCCGGAAAGTGAAGCCGACGCTCATTGACCGCATCCAAGACCGTTATGGGCACACCGTCTACAAGCACGATGAACGTGAATGCGTCGGTTGCGACGGCAAGAAATGGGAGAATCAGGCGGAGCCCTCGCTGATCGACCGTCGCCCGCAGGTGCTCGATCCGATGACCGCCTACCAGATCACTTCAATGATGGAAGGTGTTGTACTGCGCGGTACTGCGGCCGGAGCTGGCTTCCAGAAAGAAGTGGGCAAACCAGTAGCCGGGAAGACCGGTACGACAAACGACGAAAAGGACGCGTGGTTCATAGGCTTCACGCCCGATCTCGTTATTGGCGTCTATATGGGCTACGACAAGCCGCGCCATCTCGGTCGGGGAGCGACCGGCGGTCATCTATCTGCGCCGATCGTAAAAGACTTCATGAAAGTAGCGCTCGCAGACAAACCATCGGTGCCGTTCCGTGTGCCGCCAGGCATCAAGCTTATCCGCGTGGACCTGAAGACTGGGACGCGCGCTGGGCCCGGCACTGAACGGGCAATTCTTGAAGCGTTCAAGCCCGGTACCGCGCCGCCTGATGGCTATTCGGTCGTTGGTGATGGCGGTAGCGAAGGTGGCCGCTCATGGGGTGTCGGCGTAACTCCCGACGCTGATCGTGCCGTTCGCTCGGGGACGGGCGGATTGTACTGAGCTCCGCGTTGGAGAATTAAAAAGCCCCGCCGCGTTGCGGGGCTTTTGTTTTCAGCGAGGTACTACGCCGCCTTTACATTGACGCTGCGTTCGGCGAGCGACGTCAATTTGGAATCGGCGGCTTTTTCCTCTTCGAGATTTTGTTGCAGCACGCTGGCGCAATCCGCGCGACCAAGTTGTTTTGCCCAAGCAATCAAGGTGCCGTACCGTGTCATCTCGTAGTGCTCCACGGCTTGCGCTGACGCGATCAGTGCAGCATCAAGGACGGCCTTGTCTTCTACATCACCAGTGAGTTCGTCGGCTTCTTCGATGATGCCGTCAATCGCTGGACAGTCGACACCCTTTGCCTCGACGCCATGCATCCTGAAAACCTGCTCAAGGCGTTTGACGTGGTTCTTGGTTTCGTCAAGGTGCGCTTCGAACCCCTGTTTGAGGCCGGCATCGGTGGCTTTCTTGATCATGTCGGGCAGCGCCTGCACGATCTGCTTTTCCGCGTAATAGATATCGCGCAGTTGGTGTACGAAGAGGTCGTTGAGGGTTTTGATATCTTTGCTAAAGAGACCCATGAGGTTCCTCATTGTAGTTGTTGGTGAGGGGGGAGTGGTGCGCTCCTGAACCGTCAATGCATGCGCGCGAGCATGGTTCCGGGAATGCGAGCAGACTGCTTGCCGCGGGCAAATGAGGGTTGCAGCACGAGTTCAGGAACGCTACATGCGGAACAATTCGGGTGAGGTACGAGTCGATGCGCGCGGAAACACAGAACCTGGTCGAGGAAATCAAGCAGTCAGTGCGACTGCTGAGGAGGCATCTTTGACGTCGACGCCGCGATCAGGCGCCTCGCCGAACTAAATAAAGAATCCGAAGATCCCAATCTCTGGAACGACCAAGCGCGCGCACAGCGCGTCATGCGCGAGCGGGATGCGCTTGACGATCAGCTCAAAGCCATCGGCCGTGTCGAGCAGGAACTCGAAGACCAAATCACCCTGATCGAGCTCGGTGAGGGCGAGAAGGACGATAAAACTGTCTCTGAGGCAGAAGCCGGGCTGAAAAGGCTGAAGGCTGAGGTGGCGAGGCGCGAGCTCGAAGCACTGCTATCTGGCGAAGCCGACGCGAACGATTGCTACCTTGAAGTCCACGCCGGTGCTGGTGGTACCGAAAGTCAGGACTGGGCCAGCATGCTCATGCGCATGTATGTGCGTTGGGCGGAAGCACACGGCTACAAAGTCGACTGGATTGAAGAGAGCGAGGGCGAGGGAGCCGGGATCAAATCCGCGACCGTCATGATCAAGGGCCATAACGCTTATGGTTGGCTCAAAAGCGAAAATGGCGTGCACCGGCTGGTACGGATTTCGCCATTCGACTCCAACGCGCGGCGGCACACGTCTTTTGCAAGCGTCGTCGTGTTTCCGGTGGTCGATGACCGCATCAAGATCGATATCAACGAAAATGACGTACGCACCGACGTGATGCGGTCGGGCGGCGCCGGCGGCCAGCACGTGAACAAAACAGAGTCGGCGGTCCGCCTTACACACATTCCAACAAACATCGTCGTGAAGTGCCAGCAGGATCGTTCCCAGCACCGCAACCGGGCAATGGCTTGGGACATGCTGCGCGCCAAACTTTTCGAAATGGAGATGAAGAAACGCGAAGACAAAGCCGCCGCCGAACAGGCTGCCAAGACGGATATCGGCTGGGGACACCAGATCCGCTCTTACGTTCTGCAACCGTATCAGATGGTGAAGGATCTGCGTACCGGTGTCTCAACGTCAAACACCACGGGTGTGCTCGACGGTGATCTGGACGAATTTATGCAGGCGGCGCTTGCACAGAAAGCTTTTGGAGGCGGACCAGATCAGGTTGAGGACGTGGAGTAGCGAGAGTGCCGGCTGTCGGTGCGCTGCCAATCCCCTTAAACGTCGCCGAGTCTTAGTCCAGCGCGCAGAAACTTCTGCGGGTCGACCGCTTCACCATTAATTCGCGTTTCATAGTGCAGGTGAGGGCCGGTGGAACGGCCGGTCGAACCAATTCTGCCGATGACCTCGCCGATACGCACGACCTGCCCAATCTTCACGTCGATTTGGGACAAATGGCCATAGCGAGTTGCGAGGCCGTTGCCGTGGCTAATCTCGACCATATTTCCGTAGCCACCCTCTCGGCCAGCGATGGACACCCGGCCTGTAGCGGTTGCCCGCACAGGCTCGCCAAATTCGCCGCGCAGATCGATGCCAGTGTGGATAGCCGGACGACCTAGAAACGGATCCATCCGCATGCCGAAAGGCGAACTCATATCAACCTCGCCCATCACAGGCTTGCGAACCGGCACTGCCACAAGAGTGGTGCTGTAGCGATTGATCTGCGCACGGGCGACATTGATACGATAGAGTTGACGTTCGAACGCGCTGGCACCCGATTGAGGTGGCCTGAGAGGAATAAACGGACCGCCAACGGCTGTGTCGTGAGGTGCGCGAATTGTATCGACCCCGAGGTCGGCGAGTACGCTTTGCATCCGACGCGCTCGTGTGTCTATGCGCTCTTCCAAATCAGTAAGCGTCGCCGCCTGTTTTTGCTCAATCTTGTCGAGCGACAGCGATACTCGCGAGAGCATACCGTTTAGTCCGCCGGTTTTGGCGCCCTCGGCGGTGCGGGTGGCAGCTGTCTGTATTTCGCGCGATTGTAACCGCGCCTCGCGATCCGGTGGCGCTACGAAAATCACCGTGTCATTGATTGGTGATGGACGCAGCAGCTTTTCAGCGGACATCGCGGCGGGTGGTGCGACGCGTGCCGGCTTGATGGCGCCGGTCGTGGATAAATCGCCGGTAAGTGCGGACGTGCGTTGCTCAAGCGTTGCTTGTCGTTGCAGCAGCGCATTGAGCTTTTGTTCGAACTGTTCTTGATCGAGCAGTTGGCGGCTCATGATGCGATCGACCTGAGCGCGCAGCTCGGCGATGCGGTCCTCGTAGGCGAATTGCATCTCGGCCTGACGGCCGATCAACCGTGTGAGGACGTTGTCGCGGAATGTGAAATAGCTGCCCGTCGCAATTGACCATACCGCCATGACAACCAGCGTGCCGACGACGATCCAGAACGCGACCGGTCCGATGCGGACCTGATGGCCGGCATGGGTCAGCGTGTAGCCGTTCTGGATTCGATGCAGATGACGGGATATCGCGCCCGCCGATTGCGCCCGCGGATGGGCATGACGACCTGGAGGGTTGGCGGTCGGGTAATACGAAGGGGACGATTGCGGCATCGACACTCCGTGCCTGTTCGGCCGGGTGGGGGCCGCGGGCCAGCGGGGCCGATATCAATCCCATATGGTTAAAAAACCGGTAATCCGGTTCTCGGGCCGCCGAGATTCCTCAGCAATTGCCGGGCATTACAGGTTACGGATGGCCAAAAGGACCTCTTCAGCGTGGCCGGGCACCCGCACCTTGGGCCATATCCAAACGATGCGGCCTCCTTTATCGATTAGAAACGTGCGGCGGATGACGCCCATATAGGTGCGACCGTACATCGATTTCTCTCCCCATGCCCCATAAGCTGCGAGCATGCCCTTGGCCTCGTCGGAGCCGAGCGCGATAGCGAGCTTGTGTTTGGATTTAAACTTATCCTGGGCTCCCACCGGGTCGGCCGAAACCCCGAGAATCGCGGTATCTGACTTGGCGAAATCGGCGCAAAGCCGCGAGAATGCGATCGCCTCTTTGGTGCAGCCGGGTGTATCAGCCTTCGGATAGAAATAGAGGACGAGATTGCGGCCCTTAAAGTCTTTCAGCGAGACCTTGCCGCCACCATCCCGGGGAAGGGTGAAGGCCGGGGCTTTTGTGCCCTCAACAAGCTCCCGCATGTGCCTTCCTTTCGTCGTTTTCGAGCGGTCATGTCGCACATGCCATTTGCGTCGGAGGGGCGCAACGGGTTCCACAGATATGTGCCACGGGCCGCGCCGGGTGTTCATCAGGCTGCTGGCTCGGGCAGTATTCGTATGTTGCGTCGGACGAGGGGCGCGACCTAGCGCATGACCGGTATTGAACACGAACACGGGCATCGAGCCCACGCGGTCGCGGTCGGTCACGCGACGCATCAAAAGCGTTTGGCGCGTCGTCTCAGTCACCGGACCTGGGGCGGCCTGCAATATCGAACGCTCAACTTCCTGCGTTCCCGCTTTGTGAGACGTTTAAGTTGGGGCATTGCGATTTGTTTCGTGTTGGCGACCGTCGCGGTCCTCGGCCTCTGGTGGCGACTATCGAGCGGTCCGATCGAACTGAATGTCGCCACGCCTTGGCTAAAGGCGGCTATCGAGGAAAACTTCGGTGGCAATCACAGCGTGACTGTCGGCGGCACTCAACTCGAACGTGATGAAAGGGGGCGCACTTCGCTCCGCTTGCGCGACATCGTCGTGCGCGATGGCGACGGTACAATCGTGGCAAGTGCGCCGAAAGCCGAGGTCGGGCTTTCGGGCCGGAGTTTGTTTATGGGGCAATTGCGGGCCCAGAGCCTCAATCTCGTTGGGGCCGAAATGTCCGTGCGAATTGAGACAGACGGCCGCCTAACTGTTTTCGCTGGCGCCGACACGCGGCCAATCGCAACAGCTGCGCCGACGCCGACAGTCAAATCTCCACCGGCCGGCGAACCCGCTCCTGCCGTCACGCCATTGCGCGCCGAGTTCGAAAGTTTGGCCGGCGTTATGTCCCGACTCGATGCGGTCGGTGAGAGTGGCCTCGACGGCCACGACCTGCGCGAGCTCGGTCTAAAAAATGGAAATCTGGTTGTTGACGACCGGCGCAATGGAAAGCGATGGACGTTTGACGGCATCAACGCCAGCTTGACTCGGCCGCGTCAAGGCGGCGTCGTCTTTCGGCTTGAGTCTGATAACCCCGAGCGTCCTTGGGTACTGAGCGCTGCG
The DNA here is from genome assembly GCA_049674125.1 of Pseudolabrys sp. Classification (GTDB taxonomy): domain Bacteria; phylum Pseudomonadota; class Alphaproteobacteria; order Rhizobiales; family Xanthobacteraceae; genus Pseudolabrys. Next base: position 8,568 of record JBATYN010000103.1, read on the forward strand.
ATGCGCCCGCTTGCGGACGGCGTTCGTGCGGTGGGCATTGAAGCGCGTAAGGTCTCCACGCGCGATATTTTGCTGGCAATGCGACTCAATGCGGGCGCGTTCGATGTCGATTTGCCCTTATCAGCGAGCGTTCGTGCTGACGTTTCGGCGGATGGTACACCCCAAGCGGTGCAAGGCCAACTAATCGCCGACGCGGGGACGATCACCGACCGCGACAACGACAAACTCCAACTCAAAATCGACCACGCTGATTTCCGGTTCAATTGGGATGCGCGCCGGCACAGCTTGGTTGTGCCATTTCAGATTCAATCAGGCGGGAATCAATTTACTTTGCGCGCGACGTTGGATGCTCCGCCCGAACAGAGCGGTACCTGGCTGCTCGCCGTGACACGCGGCGACAACGTGATCGATCCGGTCATCCTTGCTCCTGGTGCAACCGCTGAAGACGAGGGCATTGCTATCAACCGCTTGGCGGTGCGCGCGCGCATCGACGTGACACGCAAGCACATCGAGGTCGAACAGGGTGATTTCGGCCGTATTGATACGCGGCCATTTCACAATATCGGTATGGCTGTGACTGGCAGTCTGGATTATGCCGGCAGCGAGCCGCGTATCGCTTTCGGCGTCGCCGGCACGCGCATGCCGGTATCGGCATTGAAGCGGCTTTGGCCAATATTTGCTGCCATCGACGTCCGCGACTGGGTGGAGGACCATATTTCCGGAGGCATGGTCGAGCGCGTTCTGGTCGCCGGCAATGCGCCTTTGGAGGACTTCAAGCACAATGGCCCGCCTATGCCGGAGGACGGGCTGTCGATTGACATTGAGACCAGTGGAACGACTTTGCGGCCGGTTGCATATCTTCCGCCGATCCGTGACGCCGATCTCACACTCCGCGTCATTGGCCGCAACGCGGTTGTTAGTCTCGGCCGCGGCACCGTCGAGGCCGCGCCAGGACGCAAACTCAATATTGCCAGTGGCATGTTCGAGGTTCCTGATACCCATCCCAAGCCCGCGCCGGCGCGCGCGAGTTTCCGCATTGACGGTGGCGTTCCAGCGGCTGCGGCGCTTCTAGCGAGCGATGGCTTGCGTGACACGGTGGGCATTACGCTCGACCCGGCAACGACGCGCGGCACTATTGCGGCACAGGTTGCGGTAAAAGTGGCCATCGCGAAGCCGATGCCGGAAGACGCGTCGAGTTACACTATCAGTGCGGACCTCACAAATTTTGCTGCCGATAAAATGTTGCTGGGACAAAAAGTCGAAGCACCAATACTCAGGGCAACAGCGACGAGCGACGGATTTCAGATAAAAGGCGACGTGAAGGTCAACGGAACGCCTGCAACGATTGATGTGCGCAAACAGAAAGGCGATGCCGACGCCGAATTGCACATGCAGTCGACCATCGACGAAGCTGCGCGCCACCGCCTCGGTATGGACCTCGGCGCGACACTTACCGGCGCGATTCCAATTAAAATTGTAGGCCGTGTCGGCGACAACGTCATTGACGAAAGCATGAGCGTTGAAGCGGATCTAACGCCTGTGAAGATCGACAACCTTTTGCCTGGCTGGGTGAAGGCGGCTGGTCGCCCTGCGCGTGCGACCTACACGATGGTGAAAACCGGAAAATCGGTTCGTATCGATGATTTGAGTATTGACGGATCGGGCGCAACGGTGCGGGGCTCGGTCGAGTTCGACAGTTCGAACGAGCTTGTGTCGGCAAATTTCCCGGTGTTTGCCTTGTCCGACGGCGACAAGCTCACCTTGAAAGCAGACCGCGGGACCGACGGCGCGCTGCGCGTAGCCATGCGCGGGGATATCTATGACGGCCGAAATTTTGTGAAGTCGACATTGGCGTCCACCGACAAGGCCAAACAGAAACAGGAGGATCTCGATCTTGAAATCAAGGTCGGCACTGTGGCGGGTCACAATGGCGAGACCCTGCGCGGGCTTGATCTGAAAATGTCGCGACGCAACGGCCATATTCGCGCTTTCTCAATGAGCAGCAAAATTGGCCGCGATACGCCTCTCAATGGTGATCTACGTGTGCGCGCTCGTGACAGCCATCAGGTTATTTATTTCGAGACTGATGATGCGGGGTCGCTATTCCGGTTCACCGACATGTATCCACGCATGTTCGGCGGGCAAATGTGGGTCGCGATGGATCCGCCAACTCAGGAGCAATCGCCGCAAGTCGGAACACTTTACATTCGAACCTTCGCTGTACGCGGAGAGCCGGCGCTCGACAGAGTGGTGTCGGGGGCTCCTAACGCTGCTGGAACGACGGGTGTCGATTTCAGCGAGATGCGCGCTGATTTCACTCGGTTCCCCGGCAAGATGGCAGTCCGCGATGGCGTCGTGCGCGGGCCGCTGGTGGGTGCGACAGTCGAGGGCAACATCGACTACACGCGCGATGATGTGCATTTGCGCGGCACTTTCGTGCCGTTCTACGGCCTCAACAATATGTTCGGGCAAATCCCGATCGTTGGGCTGTTCCTTGGCGGGGGCAACAAAGAGGGGTTGCTTGGCATCAACTACGAGGCTGTCGGCCCGCCGGGAGCTCCCCGCATCACAGTCAATCCGGTGAGTGCGATCGCGCCGGGCCTGTTGCGTAAATTTATCCCATCACCGGGAACGTTCGATCCAAGCTTCGCTCCGCCCTCGCGTTAGAGCGGCGGCGACGTTTTACTCCGGGACGCGCGTCAATATTCCACGCCTTTTTGCGCCGACGCGGAGAAGAGCGCGACCATCTTTATCAAAATCCTGCTCGCGAAATTTGTAATTTGGGTCGGTGATTTTTTCGTCGCCTAAATATATCGCACCGTCTTTTATGAATTGGCGCGCTTGGCTGTTCGAACTTGTAAAACCCATTTTTGTGCTTGCGGCCAGGATTCCATCTCCAACCTTGGCTTCCATGGCGGGCAGATTGTCGCCCATCCCGCCTTGCTCGAACGTGGTTTGGGCGGTCTTGGCCGCCTGATCGGCAGCGGCGCGGCCGTGGACGAGTGCGGTGGCCTCAGTAGCGAGCACTTTCTTGGCCTCGTTGATCTCATTGCCCTTGAGGGAGCCCAAGCGCTTCATCTCATCGAGTGACAGCACAGTGAACAGTTTCAGGAAACGAGCAACGTCACCATCTTCCGTGTTGCGCCAGAATTGCCAGTAGTCATACGGGGTCATCAGGTCGGCATTGAGCCAGACAGCGCCAGCGACCGTCTTGCCCATCTTGGCGCCGGACGAAGTCGTAATCAGTGGTGCAGTTAGCGCAAACAGTTGTGCATTGAGCATGCGGCGGCCGAGATCGATTCCATTGACGATGTTGCCCCACTGATCGGAGCCGCCCATTTGCAGGATGCAATTGTAGCGTTTGCTGAGCTCTACAAAGTCGTAGGCCTGCAACACCATGTAGTTG
>JBATYN010000104.1:0-1852 GCA_049674125.1 Pseudolabrys sp.
GTTCATTGCCGTCAGTGAAATTTGCCTGCGGCGAGCCAAACGCAGAGTGAGCAAAAGCGCTACGGCGGCGTGAAGTCTCCCGGCAGCCCGAGCATTCCCCCGCGAGATGACGCGAGAGCGCGGATAAGCGTGTCGAGGTCGTCGACGATGCGCTGAAAGAGGCGATCGAGAGAGCGTTTTGCCGGGCGATTTGCGCGTCTGCACTGACGGGGCTGAGAAGTCCGGCGGTCAGCGGCCCTGGCCCCACCCGGCGGGGAGTACCGGCATCGGCCGCCAAAGGGCGACGCCTGGCGAGTGTTATGAACCAAGCTGGCTCTACAATAGACAAATTGCTATAGTAATCGGAGATTCCTGGCAGGCGCTGGAGACCGCCTCGATGAGCAGCACCCTTGCCGTCGATGAATGGATCGACAAATCTCTGGACATAGGTCGAAAGCAGTGGGGCCACTATCCCTGGCCCGCGAAAGGTACGTTCTACGCGTGGCGAACATTGAAAGGGCTGCGCGAGCCAGACGATACTCGGCGCGAGGACGTCAACGACTACCTGGTCCATGATTCCAATCTGGCCTGCGCCGAACATTACATGTTTGCAAGATGGATTGTCTCTCTGCTGCCAGAAGCCGCTCCAATAGTAGCGTTCATGGCGACGAGCTATCAATTCAACAAGCTTGCGGGGCTTGTCTCGAGGAAATGCGCCAACGTGGATGTCTCGATCAAGTTTGGACACGGCCCTACTTCGCCGCCGAGCGCGATGCAACTGCACTGGGAAATGAGGGGGATCGAGAGGGGGCTTATCGATTCTCCGTTTATCGGTCCGTTGCCAAATCCCGCATTTGGAATCGCGATGGCACAGGAGATCGTCTCTTTCGCCAGTGATAAAGGATGGACTGCGCGACGATGACGTTCCCGGAGTACTTATTGGCCGGGTTCAGCGATAGCCAGATGTTCCGAACCGGCCGGCGCGATATCACGGCGCGGAGCGGCGACAACATTACAGTCCGCGTAGTTCACCTTTTCCAAACGAAGACCTGCGATCATGGTGGCATGCTGACTTGCACAATCCGCGCGCTCGATTGTTTCGGCTATCGCCTAAGCGCCGGTCCGAAGCTAGTGCGATCTCAATTGAGCTGAAAGCGACGTCATGGGAAAAGTCTGCTGGACGGCCCTGGTATTGCTCTCAATCACGGGGGCAACTGTGACGTCGGTTATGGCCGACGGGCGCCGGGGAACACACGCTCCTATCTTCGTCCGCACCCCTTCGGGCAAAAGCCCGATCACGCCCTATTACTTCGACTATTACCGTAGCCACTACAGCTACAATTCGCCGGGGCCTGTTTTCTCGCGGTTGCGCTATTGGGGGCCTCGCAACGGATGCCGGCTTTGGCGATACAATTATCTTATCTGGGTGTGCTGACGCCTGCCGTGCGTAGGGTTAGCAGTCAAAGGCCGGCCCGGCGGGCGCCGACGCGCCGCAACTCCGCACGGAGTCAGTACGAGGGCCGCTCTTTTGGAGCGGCCCCGTTCGTTATGGAAGGCGTAAAACTCTTAAGTGCTGCAGATCAGTAACCGCCGGGGCCACCAAACCGGTAGTGACGGCCACCTTGCGATTGTTGGCAGCGTTACTTCGTTCGCGCCAACTTCATTGCGGCACGGTCATCAGTTCGAGCACATGCCCATTCGGATCCTTGAAGTAGACCCCGCGGCCGCCATTCCAATCGTTGAGCTTGCCGTCGTCGAGGCTCCAGGGAGCGCTACCGTAGGTGATCCCGGCCTTCGTGACGCGGCCGAAGATGGCGTCGAATTCCGCCTCGCCGACGTGAAAGGCATAGTGATGGCTTTCGAATCGCGTGTC
>JBATYN010000105.1:0-7460 GCA_049674125.1 Pseudolabrys sp.
ATGGCGAAGAAGTCACCGAATCCCACGGACAAGTATGTTGGCTCCCGTGTACGCATGCGCCGGCTGATGTTGGGAATGAGCCAGGAAAAACTCGGCGAAAGGCTGGGTCTGACGTTCCAGCAGGTGCAAAAATACGAGAAGGGAACAAACCGGATCGGCGCCAGCCGCCTCCAGCACATTTCGCAAATTCTGAAAGTGCCGGTCGCGTTCTTCTTCGAAGGGGTATCGGGTCCCGGAAAGCTGAATGATGACGGATCGTCAAAACCGCCGGTCTCTGACTATGTCTCTGACTTTCTGTCGAGCTCCGATGGCCTGGCGCTGACCAAGGCCTTTTCCAACATCAAGGACTCCAAGCTGCGCCGCAAGGTCGTCGACCTGGTTGAGGAAATCGCGGGCGATCAGCGCTAGCTGCCGTCGCATCCGGACGCGCCGACCTAAAACGCCGCCGCCAGGTCGCGCGCGCCTTGCGCCTGCACGCCGCGATTCATCTTGTCTTCGATGTCGGCAATGAGATTGGCCACGACTCCGGTGCGCCGCGCCACGGGGTTGCGTTCATAGCCTTGCTGCTGGAAGAAATTCGCAGTCGGCACGCGGGTGCGCAGGTCCTTGGGCATCGTCACCATGTCCAGGCCGGTGCTGTCACCGGTCAGGTTCATCAGCTCGAGTTCGGCCGCCGTGAGCGGCACCGTGTAGCCCTTGGCGCGTGCAAAATGCACCGAGTTGATGAGCTTCTGCACCTGCAGCATTGGACCGATGTCGATATCGAGCACCGCCGCATGGATGCCGTAGCCACCCGCCGTCGTCTTCGCCAACCTGTCCTGCTCGCTCCACCGGTCGGGGACCGAGCGGCTATAGGCAATCATGCGCTTGAGCGCTTCGATCTTTCGCTCCGTCGCGACCTTTGAACTTCCCGTGAGAGTATTGGCCTTTTGCCGCAAAGTTCCCGCCAGGCGGCCGCCATGCTCAGCCAGAAGCGACACGGAATTGGTGCTGAGCAACTGGTTGTAGCCGATCGCGGGAGAAATCGCCCGCGCGCCGGGACGGTAGGGCACAAGGCCGGCCTGCGAGTCGTAGGCGCCGTTGCCGCCGGTTTCGAAGACATAGACGCCGACGATCTGATCGCGGGTCAGGCCGGCAGCAAGCGCTGCTTTCGCATAGGCGCGCTTGAAGTCGAGGTCGCTCGCCGGGCGCTCCGGCACGAAGCCGAATTGTTCGGAGGCGTTCTGGAGAAAATCCGCGACGACGGGAATGTCCGGCCGTTCCGGCGTCGGCTCGGTGGGCGCGCGCGGGTCGACCGGCCGTGGCGGCCCGGAATAGACGGGCGGCTGCGTGAGCACATAGTCATCAGCTCCGATCGGGAGATGATCGCGGCGTTTGGCATTGCGCGTGCGGCGTTTCTCCGCGACTGCGTTCCAGTATTCTGTCGCTTCAAGCTCATATGGTCCGCGCGCGGCCTGGTATTGCGCGAGCCTTGCCTGATAATCGGCAATCGCCGCCGGTGACGGGCCAGACGATGGGCCTTGAGCGCGAGCGCGCGGTTCGGCCATCAGGGAACCGCCGGCCAGCAGGCAGGCCATTAAGAGCAGTGCATGGAGCCGATAGCGCTTCATGGCGGCAGTTGTCGGCGATTTTTCACGATTCGACCACTTCACAAAAAAACGCGCCGCATTTGCGGCGCGTCAGATCGGGGAGATTCAAAACAACGATAGAGGCTTACCGGACAGTCGGACCGCTGCGGTCGGTGAACACCACCGGTCCGCCAGCCTTGATGACGGTGGGGCTTTGCGCGGTCATGATGTCGGTGCCGAGATTGAGTTCGCGCGCAGAAATCCCGATGACGGCGATCATCAGTGCGGCGGCAAGCCCGACCACCACAATCTTGAGGTGGGTAGTCCGGTCTGCGGTGTACATCGACCAGTTCATGACGTCCTCCGGGGTCTTGCTCATTAGTCACCCCGTCCCGAAAAAAGTTCACCCGTTCGTGGCTCTAACGTGGTGACGCCGCCCAAGTTCCCAAGGGCGCATCACGGATCGTTGAATCGAAGTGATTTAGGCCGATTTCTCCTGACCAATCAGGCGCTTTGCGGCCGCTTCGGTCACGTCCGCCGGGATCGCCCGAGGGCGGAGCGCGGGAACAGCCTAGATGCTGCTGACGGTCTTGAGGCGGGCCCGCGGGTGAATTTCACCTTGCGAGAGCACCGGCGTCTGTGCCCGGAAGCGTTCGATGATGCCGCGGACGAAGGGGCGGACATTCGACGATGTCACCAGCACCGGCGCTTCGCCCTCGCGCGCGGCTTCCTCGAAACGTTCGCGAACCGCGGTGATAAACTCCGACAGGCGCGAGGGCTGCATCGCCAGCTGCCGCTCGTCGCCCTGGCCGACCAGCGACTCGGCGAAAGCCTGCTCCCATTTTGCCGAGAGTGCGATCAGCGGCAGGTAACCGCCTTGATTGGTGTACTGGGCGCACAGTTGCCGCGATAGCCGCGCGCGCACGTGTTCGGTCAGCGTGACCGGATTTCGCGAGCCGGCAATGCCGTCCGCAATCCCTTCCAGGATGGTCGCGAGATCGCGGATGGAGACGCGTTCGCCCAACAAGATCTGCAACACGCGCTGAATGCCCGACACCGTAATCAGGCTCGGCACCAGATCCTTGACCAGATCGGCCTGCTCCTTCGGCAATTCCTTGAGCAGTTTTTGCACTTCGCCATACGAGAGCAGCTCGGCCATATTATTCTTGAGCAGCTCTGTCAGATGCGTCGACAGCACGGTGGCGGCATCGACCACCGTGTAGCCTTTCATTGATGCTTCTTCCTTCAGCGCGCCGTCGATCCAGGTCGCCGGCAATCCGAACGTCGGTTCTGTGGTGTGAGTGCCGGGCAGTTTCACCTGGCCTCCCGCCGGGTCCATGACCATGTATTGGCCGGACCAGACCTTGCCGCTTCCGGCCTCGACCTCTTTGATCTTGATGACATAGGCGTTGGCGTCGAGCTGAACGTTGTCGAGGATGCGCACCGCCGGCATCACGAAGCCCATCTCGACGGCGAGCGAGCGGCGCAGCGCCTTGATCTGCTCGGTGAGACGGTCGGAACCGTCGGGCGCATTGACCAGTGGAAGCAGCGCGTAGCCGAGCTCGACTTTGAGGTCGTCGATCTTGAGGGCCGCCGCAATGGGTTCGTCCGCGGCGTCGACTTTGGCGGCCGCTTCCGTTTTCTTAGTTTCGGCGGCAGCCGTAAGCCTCGTGCGCTTGTCGATGATGAAGGCAAGGGCGGCTGCGCCGGTGCCGAGCGCCATGAAGGGGATGATAGGAATGCCGGGCAACAACGCCATCACCATCATCACCGCGCCCGACATGCCCAGCGCCTTGGGATAGCCCGAGAGTTGCCGGAGGAGCGCCTTGTCCGCAGCGCCGGACACGCCGGCTTTCGACACAAGCAGGCCGGCCGCGGTGGAGACGATCAGCGCCGGCACTTGCGTCACCAGGCCGTCGCCAACGGTGAGGATCGTGTAGGAATGCGCAGCGTCCGCGAACGAGAGGCCCTGCTGGACGATGCCAATGATCATGCCGCCGATGACATTGATGAACACCACCAGGAGACCGGCGATCGCGTCGCCGCGCACGAACTTGGACGCGCCGTCCATCGCGCCGAAGAAGCCGCCCTCATCTTCGAGCACCTGGCGCCGGCGGCGCGCTTCCTTCTCGTCGACGAGGCCGGCCGATAGATCGGCATCGATCGCCATCTGCTTGCCCGGCATGGCATCAAGGTGAAAGCGCGCGGCGACTTCGGCGATGCGGCCGGAGCCTTTGGTGATGACCACGAAATTCACGATCACCAGGATTGTGAACACGATGATGCCGATGACGAAATTGCCGCTCATCACGAAAGTGCCGAAGGCCTCGATCACGTGGCCGGCGGCGTCCGTGCCTTCATGGCCGTGCGCGAGGATCAGGCGTGTGGACGCGAGGTTGAGCGCTAGCCGCAACATTGTTGCGATCAGCAGCACAGTCGGGAACGATGAGAATTCCAGCGGCGTGTGGATGAACAACGCCGTCATGAGGATGAGAACAGAGATGATGATCGAGATCGCCAGCGCCAGATCGAGCAGGATCGGTGGCAGCGGCAGGATCAGAACGACGAGGATCGTGAGTACGCCGACGGCGAGTGCGATATCGCCGCGCTTGAAGAAGGCGCCGATATCGCCGATGCCGGGCAGCTTGATACCGCTTACGGCGCTAGCCGGGGCGGCGGTGATGTCGCTCATGCCTGACGCTTTGCTTGGCGCATCATTGTTTCCGAAACCGGTTCCCACATTTCGGGATCATGCGCTGCCGCCATTCCCCCGACGGCGCGGACGCGAAGACAATACGAAGGTCATCAAACCGGAAGCGGGCACCATTAGCGGTGCCTGAGTAGAGAGCCGCGGTGGGCCATTACCCCTTCCCCCGGCAATATTTGCCTCTTTTATGGTTAGCGGGTGGTTAACGAGTAGGGGTTGTGCGCCAAAAACGCGTCGGTCCTCTCCCCGGGGAAAGGGAGAAGACCTCAAGGTGCTGTTCAAGCGCCGCTTGTAGTCATGGCCGGGCTTGTCACCACATATCGGGTTTACCCGATGTGTGGCTGCTCATTTATTGCGAAAGTCGGGCAAGCCCGACTTTCGGTGCCATCCCGCCGAGGAATGCAAAGCTCGTGCCCTCCTTAACGAGATCACCGGGACGCGGCGCTGTGCGCCGGCCCGGTGATGACAAACAATCAGCCCGGTAACAGCACAGTGTCGATCACGTGGATCACGCCGTTTGACTGCATCACGTTACGGATGGTGACCTGTGCGGAGCCGCCTTTGGCATCCCAGATCCACAGCTTGCCGTCCTTTTCGGCGACGGTGAGATCGGCGCCCTCGACAGTCTTGAGCATAGCCTTGCCGTTACCGGCCTGGACCTTCTCCATCAGATCCTTCGCGGTGAGGCGGCCGGCGACGACGTGATACGTGAGCACGTTGGTCAGCGTTTTCTTGTTTTCAGGCTTGAGCAAAGTATCGACCGTGCCGGCTGGTAGTTTCGCGAAAGCTTCGTTGGTCGGTGCGAAAACCGTGAACGGCCCGGGCGATTGCAGCGTGTCGACAAGGCCTGCGGCCTTCACGGCGGCGACCAGTGTGGTGTGGTCCTTCGAATTGACCGCGTTCTGTACGATGTTCTTCGAGGGATACATCGGCGCGCCGCCGACGGTGACCGTCTTCTCATTCATTTGCGCGAAAGCCGGGGTCATCGATCCCAGGCTGACGGCGAGCGCCGCGGCGGTAATACCGGCCAGCGCGATGGTGCTGATGCGTTTCATTGCGGTAACTCCGTTGCTCTGTGTGACGTCCCCATGCCGGGGACATCAGAGCTACGAGGGTCCGCAGGTTACGGATGCACGCTCACAGAGACGTGAGTTTCCCGGTTGCGATCACCGGTCCGGTTGGCAGGCCGGTTGTTGAACCACCCGGTGGCTCGAGTGAAACGGCCAGAACCGCATCGCTTTTCGCGAGGGCCGCAAGCTCGGCGGGGAGGGTGAGGGTTATCGCCTGGTCCGCACGGAGCAAGCCCACCGGGCGCGGCTTACCGTCGGGTGGAATGAGCCAGAGCTCCGGAACGCGTGTGGCGTCGGCACTGAATGCCGCCGGCACGACGGCAACCGTGCCGCGCCTGGTGTCGACAGTGGCGATGAAGTGCCGGTGCCCGCCACCCTCAATTGTTGCGACCAGCGGCTGCTGCGGTGCCAGCATGCCGAGATAGATAACCGCCGCAAGACAAACGGCCGCTAATGCGCCTGCCACGAAACTCAATCCGCGCCAGAAGGTGAGACTCTGCCAAAGCCCTCGGTTTTGCGCTTGCTCGGGCAGGGCGTTGACAATGCGGTCCCATACTTGAGGTGGGGGCGTAACGTCCGGAATTTCCGCCGCCCATGGCGCCAGTCGCTGCTCCCATGCTGTCACAAGTCGAGCAAACGCCCGGTCAACCGCGAACCGTCGCTCGGCCGCACGCCGCTCCGCACCGGCGAGCACGCCAAGTGCGTATTCGGCGGCGAGCAGTTCGTCCTCGGGCAATCCGCTATGGTCGAAAGTGTCGCTCATTGCTCCAGACATGCCTTCAGCTTGATCATTGCGCGCCGGATCCAGCTCTTCATGGTGCCCAACGGTACGCTCATGCGTGCTGCCAGATCCTCGTAGGTATTGCCGTCAAAAAATGCGCTGCGCAGGGCGGTGCGCTCGCGCGCGGCGAGGCCGTCGAGGCAAGTGTGCAAGCGCGTGTAGTCCTGCGAAGCCTCCAACGCGCGATCAGCGCCGGGGGCCGCGTCGGCGATCTCTACGGCCACATCGATCGGGTCCATGTTTCGGCTCTGCCGGGACGCGCGCAGCCGGTCGATCGAGCGATTGCGCGCAATAGCGATTAGCCAGGTCATCGGGCTCGCCCGGCTGGCATCGAAATCGGCGGCCTTGCGCCACACGGTCACGAAAACCTCCTGCAGCACGTCCTCCGCATCGCCGCGCTCTCCCAAGATACGAAGGCAAACGCCAAAAAGCTTCGCCGAAGTGAGACGATAGACCGTTTGCAGCGCCGCGCGGTCACCGGCCGGAATCCGGCCGAGCGCGGCGGCGATCAAGCTACGATTGGCATCAAGGTCCATCTCTATCGCGCACGTTTTCCAGCGGTCACGCGCAATTCTAGGGCCTTGCCGGCAAAGCGACAATTACGGACGACCGGTGATCACTCGAGCGGCGGAAATGTGTGGCGACCGTCGGACCCAAGCGGCAGCGGGTCCACGCGCGTCACCGCGGCAGGGTCCAGGTGTCCGTACAGGTGAGGAAACAGCGCGCCACCGCGCGACGGCTCCCATTTCAAGCGGTCGCCGAGCGTGCTGGTATTGACACTCACTAGCAACAAATCGGGCTGACCGGCGAAATGCTTCGCAGCCGTTTCGGTGACCTGCGCTGCGGTCGAAAAATGGATGAAGCCGTCACGTTGATCCACCTCCGAGCCGTGGAACATGGCTTGGCGCTCGGCGTTCCGCCATTCTTGTGCGCGGCAGATTTTATAAATTGTAGGCATCCTGCAGGGACCTATGTAGTTGGGCATCCAACGATTATTTGGCCGGACATTTCGCGCATAGCTCCATGCCGAAAACAACCTTGAATTGCCGTAAATTCCTATGCATATCCCGGTCAAATCCATCACGGAGTGATCATGCTGAAGACTGAGGAATATCTGATTGAGACGGCCGACCAGTGCAACGGACTTGCGCGCGAAGGCCGCATGCTGATTGAGCGCCTGGAAGCCCTCAGCAATGAGCTCATGGCAAAGGCTGTCGAGCTCAATACGACACGGCAAAAAGAAGCAAAACAGTCCGGCGACACGGGCAACAAAGTTTAGTCCGATCCAGTTTCGTTGGATGTAAAAGCCCGGCGTGCGCGCCGGGCTTTTTTCG
>JBATYN010000106.1:0-15873 GCA_049674125.1 Pseudolabrys sp.
ACCGACGGCAGCGCAGGCATTTCGGCAGGCTTTGCCGAGGGAGCGGCCGCGGGCTTTGGAGCCTCGACGGGCTTGGGTGTGGGCGCGGCGGGTTTCGGCGTGGCGCCCGCCCCTTCCTTGATTTGCCCAAGCAACGCTCCAACAGCAACGGTATCGCCATTCTTCGCAGCAACGTCGGAAAGCACGCCTGCCGCCGGGGCGGGCACCTCCAGGGTGACCTTGTCGGTCTCGAGCTCCACCAGCGGCTCGTCGACTGCCACTGCATCGCCCGGCTGCTTGAACCATTTGCCAACGGTGGCTTCGGACACAGATTCGCCGAGGGTGGGCACGCGAATGTCAGCCATGACCTGCTTCCTTTGTCGTCATGGCCAGTCAGGCATGACGCAATACGAATTTATCCAAGGGCCTCGTCGAGAAATTGCTTGAGTTGCGCCAGATGTTTCGACATTTGCCCGACCGCGGTCGAGGCCGAGGCCGGGCGCCCCGCATAGCGCATGGTGCGGTTCTTGGCACCGATTTGATTGAGTATCCATTGGAGAAACACATCGACGAAGAACCATGCGCCCATGTTGCGCGGCTCTTCCTGGCACCAGACCATCTCGGCTTGCTTGAAACGCGAAAGCTCTGCGATGAGAGCCTTCGTCGGGAACGGGTAAAGCTGCTCGATACGCAGCAAATAGATGTCGTCAATGCCGCGCTTCTCACGCTCGTCATAGAGATCGTAGTAGACCTTGCCCGAACACATAACGACACGCCGTATTTTGTCGTCGGTTACAAGTTTGATTTTCTCGTTTGGAAGCAATTGCGCGTCATCCCACAAGAGACGGTGGAATGAGGTGCCGGTGACCATCTCGTCGAGCCGGGAGGCTGCACGCTTGTGGCGCAACAGGCTCTTCGGCGTCATCAGGATCAATGGCTTGCGGATCTCGCGCTTCAATTGCCGGCGTAAGGCGTGGAAGTAGTTTGCCGGCGTCGTGAGATTGGCCACCTGCATGTTGTCTTCGGCGCACATTTGCAGAAACCGCTCAAGTCGCGCCGAAGAGTGCTCCGGCCCCTGCCCTTCATAACCATGCGGTAGCAGGCAAACGAGGCCCGACATGCGCAGCCATTTGCGCTCGCCCGACGAGATGAACTGGTCAAACACGACCTGTGCGCCATTGGCGAAGTCGCCGAATTGCGCTTCCCACAGCGTCAGGGCGTTTGGCTCTGCAGTGGACTAGCCATATTCAAAGCCAAGAACGGCCTCTTCCGACAGCATCGAATTGAGGACTTCGTAGCGCGCCTGCGGTTCGCCGAGGTGATTGAACGGTGTGTGACGCGCTTCGGTGTTCTGATCGAACAGCACCGAGTGGCGCTGCGAGAAAGTACCGCGCTCCGAATCTTGGCCGGACAGCCGTACTGGGTGGCCTTCCTTGAGCAGCGAGCAGAAGGCGAGCGCTTCACCCGTCGCCCAGTCGATGCCTTCGCCGGACTCGATTGCCTTGGCGCGATTGTCGAGAAAACGCTGGATGGTCTTGTGGACCTGAAAGCCTGGTGGAACGACCGTGATCTTCGTGCCGATCTCGCGCAGGGCCTCAACCGCAACGCCGGTGTTGCCGCGGCGCGGATCGTCGGCGTCGCGCGCGGCTTTCAGGCCCGACCAGCGGCCGTCGAGCCAGTCGGCCTTGTTGGGCTTGTAACCGCCCGCTGCCTCGAATTCAGCTTCAAGCCGTGCACGCCAATCGGCGCGCATCTTTTCTACTTCACCTTCGGTGACGACGTTCTCGGCGATCAATTTCTTGCTGTAGATTTCCTGCGTGGTCGGATGCGCGCGGATTTTCTTATACATCAGCTGCTGGGTGAACGAGGGCTCATCGCCTTCGTTGTGGCCGAAACGCCGGTAGCAGAACATGTCGATGACCACCGGCCGCTGGAACTTCATGCGGTATTCGGTCGCCACTTTCGCCGCGAACACCACCGCTTCCGGATCGTCGCCGTTCACATGGAAGATCAGCGCCTCAATCATCTTGGCAACGTCTGATGGGTAGGGCGACGAGCGCGAGTAACGCGGATAAGTCGTAAAACCGATCTGATTATTCACGATGAAATGGATGCTGCCGCCGGTGCGGTAGCCCTTCAGGCCGGACAGGCCGAAGCATTCCGCCACAACGCCTTGGCCGGCGAAGGCAGCATCGCCGTGCATGAGCAGCGGCATCACCATGGTGCGCTCTTCGGGCTTCGCGTGGTGCTGATCTTGCTTGGCGCGCACCTTGCCAAGCGTGACCGGATCGACGATTTCCAGATGCGACGGGTTGGCGGTAAGCGAGAGGTGCACTTTGTTGTTGTCGAACTCGCGATCGGACGAGGCGCCCAGGTGATATTTAACGTCGCCGGAGCCTTCGATCTCGTCCGGTGTCGCCGAGCCGCCCTTGAATTCATGGAATAGCGCGCGGTGCGGCTTGCCCATCACTTGCGTCAGAACATTAAGACGACCGCGATGCGGCATGCCGATGCAGATTTCCTGCACGCCGAGATTGCCGCCGCGCTTGATGATCTGTTCCAGCGCCGGAATCAAGGCTTCGGCGCCGTCGAGACCGAAACGCTTCGTGCGGGTGTACTTGACGTCGAGGAATTTCTCGAAGCCCTCCGCTTCCACGAGCTGGTTGAGAATCGCGCGCTTGCCTTCACGCGTGAAAGTAATTTCCTTGTCGCGACCTTCGATACGCTCCTGGATCCAGCTTTTCTGCGCGGCATTCGAGATATGCATGAACTCAACGCCGAGCGTCTGGCAGTAGGTGCGGCGCAGGATGGTGACGATCTCTCGCATCGATGCGAATTCGAGGCCGAGGACCTTGTCGAGGAAAATCTTGCGATCGAGATCCGCTTCGGTGAAGCCGTAGGAGCGCGGATCGAGTTCTTCTTCGTTCTTCTCCGGCTCGAGCGCGAGCGGATCGAGCTTGGCGTGGAAATGTCCACGGATACGATAGGCGCGGATCAGCATCAGCGCATGGATGGAATCACGTGTCGCCTGCATAACGTCGGCAGACGACAGCTCGACACCCTTGGCCTTTGCGGTCGTCGAGATCTTTTCGCCGAGTTTCTTTTCGGTTTCCGCCCATTGGCCGTCGAGGGCCGCGACAAGATCGCCGTTCGGGCGCACCGGCCAGTTCGGCGTCTTCCAAGAGGCGCCCTGGGCGCTTTTGAGGACGTCAGATTTCTCGTCTTTCAGGCTTTGGAAAAAGGCACGCCATTCCGCGTCGACAGCCGCAGGATCGGCCTCGTATTTGGCGTAGAGGTCTTCGATGTAGGCGGCATTGCCACCGTAAAGGAACGAGGTGTGGGCGAAGACGGCGTTGGCGTCCTGACGGGACATGGCGGTCTAATCCTTGCGCGGCTTGAAAATTCGCGCGTTTCCGGTCGCAATAGCAAAAGCAGCCAGCAACCGGCCGGTTTTGCTCTTTTAACTCTATTTATGACGTCTGTAAGTCTACGAAAGACCTAAGGACTGAATCAGGACTTCAATACTTCGACCAGTGTTTTCCCGATTCGAGCCGGAGACGGTGATACCTTAATTCCCGCCGATTCCATTGCCGCAATTTTAGACTCGGCGTCACCCTTGCCACCGGAAATGATTGCGCCTGCATGTCCCATGCGCCGGCCGGGTGGCGCCGTGCGCCCTGCGATAAAGCCAACCATGGGCTTCTTGCGGCCGCGTTTGGCTTCGTCCTTCAGGAATTGCGCCGCGTCCTCCTCGGCCGAGCCGCCAATCTCGCCGATCATGACGATCGACTCGGTCTTGGGGTCGGCCAGAAACATCTCCAGCACGGCAATGAATTCGGTGCCTTTCACCGGATCGCCACCGATGCCAACGGCGGTGGTCTGGCCGAGATTTTCACGGCTGGTCTGAAACACCGCCTCATAGGTGAGCGTCCCCGAGCGCGACACGATTCCGACTTTGCCCGGCTTGAAGATATTGCCCGGCATAATGCCAATCTTGCATTCGCCGGCGGTCATCACGCCAGGGCAGTTCGGGCCGATGAGGCGCGACTTTGACCCGCTGAGCGAGCGCTTCACCTTGACCATGTCCATCACCGGAATGCCCTCAGTGATGCAGACAATAAGCGGGATCTCGGCCTGGATCGCCTCGCAAATCGCATCGCCGGCCCCGGCAGGCGGCACGTAGATGACGCTGGCATCGCAGCCGGTCTTGCTCTTGGCCTCTGCAACGGTGTCGAACACCGGCAAATCGAGGTGCGTTGAGCCGCCTTTACCGGGCGACGTCCCGCCGACCATCTTGGTGCCGTAGGCGATTGCTGCCTGCGAATGGAAAGTGCCGTTCTTGCCGGTGAAGCCCTGACAGATAACCTTGGTGTTCTTGTCGATAAGGACGGCCATTACGCAGCACCCTTCACGGCTTTGACAATTTTCTGCGCGGCGTCGTCGAGGTCGTCGCCAGAGGTCACGTTGAGTTTGGATTCGGCGATGATCTTCTTGCCAAGATCGACATTCGTGCCTTCAAGGCGCACGACCAACGGCACCTTAAGGCCCACTTCCTTGACTGCGGCAACAACGCCTTCGGCAATCACGTCGCATTTCATGATGCCGCCGAAAATGTTGACCAGAATGCCCTTCACGTTCGGATCAGAAGTGATGATCTTGAAAGCCGCGGTTACCTTCTCTTTGGTTGCGCTGCCGCCAACGTCGAGGAAGTTGGCTGGCGCCATGCCGTAGAGCTTGATGATGTCCATGGTCGCCATTGCAAGGCCGGCACCATTGACCATGCAGCCGATCGAACCATCGAGCGCAATGTAATTGAGATCGTATTTCGAGGCCTCGGTTTCCTTCTCGTCTTCCTCCGTCAGGTCGCGCAGCGCGACGACGTCGGGATGGCGGTAAAGCGCGTTGCCGTCAAAGTCGACTTTGGCGTCGAGGCAGACGAGCTTGTTGTCTTTGGTCACCACCAGCGGATTGATCTCCAGCATACTCATATCTTTGCTGGTGAACGCCGCGTAGAGCTTCGGAAGCATTTCACTGATCTGTTTGGCGAGATCGCCGGTGAGTTTGAGCGCCTGCGACACGTAGCGGCCGTGATGCGGCATGATGCCGGTGGCTGGATCGACCGAGAAAGTAAGGATTTTCTCCGGCGTCTTGTGCGCAACTTCTTCAATGTCCATGCCGCCTTCGGTCGAGACCACGAAAGCGACGCGTGAGGTTTCGCGATCGATCAGCGCCGACAAATAAAACTCGCGATCGATCGCCGAGCCTTCCTCGATATAAAGCCGGTTGACCTTCTTGCCTTGGGGACCGGTCTGATGTGTGACGAGTGTCGAACCAAGGATGCGCGTTGATTCCCTCTTCACGTCATCGATGGATTTCACCACCTTGACGCCACCGGCCTTGCCGCGCCCGCCGGCATGTATCTGCGCCTTCACGACCCAGACCGGACCGCCCAACTCTTCGGCACCCTTGACTGCTTCATCGACACTGAAAGCCGGCACACCGCGCGGCACTGGCACGCCGAATTCGCGCAACACCGCTTTCGCCTGATACTCGTGGATATTCATTGTTCTGCCTTCGTGTCCCGGGCGCGTCCGGGAAATCCAAGCTTAGCTCGCCAGATTTGGCGCAATCTTCTTGCAGGCCTCGACCAGGCCCTCCACCGAAGAGACCGACTTCTCAAACATAGCGCGCTCACCGCTGTTAAGCTCAATCTCGACAATGCGTTCGACGCCCTTGGCGCCGATCACCACTGGCACGCCGACATACAGATCCTTGACGCCGTATTCGCCGTTGAGCCAGGCGGCGCAAGGCAGTACGCGTTTCTTGTCGAGCAAATAGCTTTCCGCCATCGCGATTGCCGAAGCTGCCGGCGCGTAAAAGGCAGAACCAGTCTTGAGCAGGTTGACGATTTCGGCGCCGCCATTGGCCGTGCGCTTGACGATTTCATCCACCCGCGCCTGCGTGGTCCAACCCATTTTCACAAGATCCGGCACCGGAATTCCGGCGACGGCGGAATAACGCGTGAGCGGAACCATCGTGTCACCGTGGCCGCCCAGCACGAAGGCCGTGACATCTTCCACGGAAACATGAAATTCGTCAGCAAGAAAATACCGAAAGCGCGCGGAGTCGAGCACCCCGGCCATGCCGACAACTTTCTGCTGCGGGAGGCCGCAACTTTTCTGCAGTGCCCACACCATCGCGTCGAGCGGATTTGTTATGCAGATCACGAACGCGTCTGGCGCGTATTTTTTAATGCCGGATCCGACTTGCCCCATGACCTTAAGATTGATGTCGAGGAGATCATCGCGGCTCATGCCGGGCTTGCGCGGCACCCCGGCGGTGACGATGCAGACATCGGCACCTTCGATCGCGTCATATGTATTAGTGCCAGTGAACTTCGCGTCGAAATCGTTGACCGGCGAAGATTCAGCGATATCGAGGGCCTTTCCTTGCGGAATGCCTTCCATGACGTCGAACATCACGACGTCACCAAGTTCTTTAAGTCCAATGAGATGTGCCAGTGTGCCGCCGATCTGGCCGGCGCCGATCAACGCAATCTTGTTACGCGCCATGGTGGGGAAACTCTCAGCTTGCTGCTGCCGCCGAGCGCGGCCGGGTGGTGGTTAACCGGTTCGATTTGCCGCGACAAGGCACCGAAAGGCGGGAGGATTTGCTCGCTTCAATCTTGTATACATTATACCACGGAGATCTTGAGTCCAGAGGCGACTCGGTGTCTGCCTGGCTGTGGGTTGGTGTCTGCTTGGCTGTGAGTTGGTGTCTGCCTGGCTGCGGGGTGGTGTTTGCCACACTGTGGATCGGTGTCTGCCTGGCCGTGGATCGGGGTGCCAGCCTCACTTGTGGGTCCGTGTCTGCCTCACGGTGGAAATGCGCGCCAAGGCGTGCCGAGGTGCCGAGAAATGAGCCGCGTTTCGCTAAGTGGAATCTGGCGAGCCCTCGGGCCCGGTCTGGTGACCGGCGCCGCCGACGATGACCCGAGCGGCATTGCTACCTATTCCCAGGCCGGGGCTCAATTCGGTTTCGCGCTGCTATGGACAGTCTTTCTGACGCTGCCGTTCATGGCAGCAATCCAGATCATCAGTGCCTGCATTGGCTGGGATACCCGGCAAGGACTGGCCCGCAACATCGCAAAGGTGCTGCCTTCGTCCGTGCTGTATCTGCTAGTGGCATCGCTGCTCGTTGCCAACACCATCAACATTGCGGCCGATCTTGCCGCGATGGGCGAGGCTCTCCGCTTGGTCATCGGTGGCTCGGCGCTGATCTTTGCCTGCCTCTTCGGGATCGCGTGCCTGATCGCGGAGGTCGTCATCCCCTATCACCGCTATGCCGGCATCCTGAAATTCATGACGATGGTGTTGCTGTTCTACGTCGCCGCCGCCTTCAGTGTGCACATTCCGTGGGGCGAGGTCGCGCGCGCGACCGTGATGCCGAATTTCAGTCTCGACCACGATTTGCTGTTGATGGTGGTCGCGGTGTTCGGCACCACCATCAGCCCCTATTTGTTTTTCTGGCAGGCATCGCAGGAGGCCGAAGAATCCAGGCTGAGCCATCGGAAAATGTACGCGAGGTCCCCTCAACTGAGGAAAAATTCATTCAAGAGCATTTCGATCGATACCTGGACTGGAATGATCTTCTCCAATGCCATCGCCTTCTTCATCATCGTAACCACGGCAGCGACGCTGCACATGCACGGCGTGACGCATATCGATACTGCGGCGCAAGCTGCCGAGGCGCTGCGACCGATCGCAGGGCCGTTTGCGTTCGCATTGTTTTCTGCCGGCATCATCGGCACCGGCCTGCTGGCGGTGCCGGTGCTGGCCGGATCGGCCGCCTACGCAGTCGCTGAAGTATTCAAGATGCGCGGCAGCCTGGAACTGCCGGCCAGCCGCGCGATCGGATTTTACGCCATCGTCGCCGCCGCCACGCTGGGCGGCTCGGCACTGCTCGCGACCAATATCGATCCGATCGCGATGTTGTTCTGGGCCGCTGTGATCAACGGCGTCGTGGCGGTACCCATCATGATCGCGACCATGGTGGTGGTTTCCGGCAAAGCCGGAGCGCGCCGCGTCGCACTCCCCCGTTGGCTGTTGATCCTGGGCTGGCTCGCCGCGGCTTTGATGGCAATCGCCGTTGTGCTGCTGCTTCGCTGACTTACCGCGGCGCCCTTGTTACGTTCGCGGCTTGAACGCCTGCTCAGGCATTCTAGCGAGCAAACAAATTCCTTGCATCACAGGAGCCCCAATCACAGCCACTGCCCGAAGCGGCGGATGTAGATCGTTTTGACCAGCTGCGTGAGCAGGCAGTAGCTCAGCAAAATTCCAACCAGCCACCCAAAATACGACAGCGGTAGGGGCACCATATTCAGGTGCGCCCCGAGCGGTGAGAACGGCAAATAAATGCCGAACGCCATAATGCTGGCGGTCAGCAGGATAACAGGCATAGCGGCACGACTCTGAATGAACGGAATGTGCTGTGTGCGGATCATGTGCACGATGAGCGTCTGCGTAAGCAGACCAACGACGAACCAACCTGACTGAAAGAGAGATTGCTTCTCGACCGTATTGGCCTGGAACACGTTCCACATCACAAGGAATGTCACGACATCAAAAATAGAACTGATCGGACCAATGTACACCATGAAACGTGCCACACCGCTCGCATCCCATTTGCGCGGCTGTTTGAGATAGTCGCCATCGACGTCGTCCCACGGGATTGACACTTGCGAAACGTCGTAAAGCAGATTCTGGACTAGCAACTGAATTGGCAACATCGGCAGGAATGGCAGGAAGATGCTGGCAATCAAAACGCTGAACACGTTGCCGAAGTTAGAGCTTGCGGTCATTTTGATGTATTTAATGATGTTCGCAAATGTCCTGCGGCCCTCGATAACCGCTTCTTCGAGCACCAAAAGGCTCTTCTCGAGCAAGATGATATCGGCCGACTCCTTGGCGATATCGACGGCAGTATCTACCGAAATTCCCACGTCCGCATCTTTGAGGGCAGCGGCATCATTAATGCCGTCACCAAGATATCCGACCGTGTGATTCTTTCTCTGCAACGCGCGTATCACACGAGACTTCTGCACCGGCGACATTTTCGCAAATATGGTCGTTTGCTCAGCCGCATCCTCCAATTGGAGATCGGACAATTTCTCGAGCTCTTTGCCGAGCATCGCGTGCTCGATCGGTAGTCCGACTTCCTTGCAGATTTTCCTGGTGACCACTTCATTGTCGCCGGTAATGATTTTTACGGAAACGCCATACTCCCTCAGCGCGGAAATGGCCTGGCGTGCGGTTTCCTTGGGCGGATCCAGGAAGGCAATGTACCCGGACAGCACCAAGTCTTTTTCATCGTCGACTGTATAGGTGCGGTCTTCGGGCGGCAGCCATCTATAGGCGACGGCCAGTGCGCGAAGGCCCTCCTGATTTAATTTTCGGGTAATACGCCTTACTTCCTTGCGCATTTCTGGCGTGAATGAAGCTATGCCACCGGTCGCCTCTGCCTTTTGATCGTGGGCCGAGACGCATAGCGGCAACACTTCCTCGATCGCGCCCTTGCAGACCAGAAGGTTTTGGTTGCCTCCATCGCGCACGACGACAGACATACGACGACGCACAAAATCGAATGGGATTTCGTCGATCTTCCGATAGTGTTTCAGTTTTTCGACAAGCTCGTGCTGCAGGGCGAATTCCAGAACGGCAACGTCGAGCAGATTTTTCAGCCCGGTTTGATTATAGCTGTTGAGCCAGGCGTACTCGAGGACCCGTAAGTCGTCCTGCCCGTGAATATCGAGATGTCTTTCGAGGATAATTTTGTTCTGGGTCAGTGTGCCGGTTTTATCGGTGCAAAGTATATCCATTGCACCGAAATTCTGGATTGCATTCAGCCGTTTTACGATGGTCTTGCGGCGCGCCATCATCACCGCGCCTTTGGCAAGGTTTGTCGTGACGATCATCGGTAGCATTTCAGGCGTCAAACCGACTGCAACCGAAACCGCAAACAGCAATGACTGCAGCCAATCGCCTTTGTCGATGCCGTTAATAAAAAACACCAGCGGCGTCATCACCATGAGAAAGCGGATCAGCATCCAACTGACTTTGCTGATGCCTTTGTCAAAGCTGGTCAGTGGCCGGGCGCCGACGATCTCTTTTGCCATTGCGCCGAAAATGGTGGCATCCCCGGTTGCCGCGACAACGCCAACCGCCGCGCCGCTCACAACGTTGGTGCCCATGAAACAAGCTGTTTCGCGCTCCAGGACGTTTTGCGATGCGTCGGCCGATTGAGTCTTGGCTGGCGGTACACCGTGCTTTTCGAGCGGGATTGATTCTCCCGTCAACATTGCCTGGCTGACGAACAGATCTTTGGCGGCGATAAGCCTGACGTCGGCAGGAACCATGTCGCCCGCCGACAAATAAACGATGTCGCCGGGGACTAGGGCCGATATCGGTATCTCCTGCGGTCGATCCATTCCGGTGCGCAGCACCGCGGCGGTCGACGTCACCATCGCCTTCAACTCTTCCGCCGCTTTGTTGGATTGAAACTCCTGCCAAAAACGCAGCAAAGTGCTGAGCAAAATCATCGTGAGCAGGACAATGATCGTCCTGAACGAACGGTCGTCGGGCGCCGCGAAGATGACATCGGAGAACAGCGAAACCACGCTGACCGCAAACAGCACGGCATTGAATGGCGTCAGAAAGGCGTGGAATAGCTGCTGGTACCAGGTTGGTGGTTTTTCATGCGTGACTTCGTTCGGCCCATATTGGGCGAGGCGTGCCTCAACCTGCTCTTCGGTCAGTCCGGACCGATTGGCTTCGAGGCGGGCCAGCGCTTCTTCAGGCGCACATGCGCATAGCTCCGGAAGCGGAGACGGGGCGCGCTTGCTATGGCTCGCGCCGGGAACGACCGGCCTGTCTACTGGCGCATTCATGTACTCGCACCAAGTTACGATGTTCGCAGGCACCTACTTCGAATTTGTGACGGCCCTCGGCTCGAAAAAGGCAATATGAGGCAGCCTAATCAAACGCGATTCCTAATTTGTGTCGGTCCGCCACACGGTGCGGCAATGACGACGTGTGCCGTCGATCACGACATCGACGCTTTTGGGAATGCCAATGGTTGTCGATACCTGCAAAGCCGCACCTGTTTCGGAAAGATTTCTGACCGAGCATTCGAGTTTTGGAGCTTTGTCGCTAGCGACAATAAAGGCGGCCTTCAGTACGCGCCTGCGAGTTGCTATCCGATTTTCATTCACGGGATTTTTCCGACAACAAGTCGTCGGCTGATAGATGATTTCGATTTCGGCCGCCAGCTCGCTCAACGAAATTAGAATATACGCCGCGTAAAATTGATGGTGCCCGCCATAAACAACGGGGCCTATTGCTCGCAATAATCGTGTGGCCTTGTTGATCTGCTCAGGCGTCTGACCAAGCGTCTGCGCTCAGGTCTCGACAATTTTTCCCGGCTCAATTGAGGGACCTTGCCGTGGTCCGTGCGGCAGACCGAGGTAGGCCTGCGAACGCATCTCGATCAGACGGGAGGCCGTGCGCTTGAACTCGTTTGCTTCGTAGCCATCGGTCGCGACGTAGAGTCCATCCGGCTGTGCTTGCGCCGACGCCAGCAATTTCACCGAATTATCGTAAAGGGTGTCGATCAGAATGATGAAGCGTTTGGCCTCATTGCGCTGCGCATAATCCATCACCGGGACATGATCGAGAATAATCGTGTGGAACTCGTGCGCGATCTTGAGATAGTCGATCGCCGCCAGCGGTTGCGCGCACAAGTCATTAAAAGAAAAACGTGCCACGCCCATCGCCGCCTTGGGCACGCGGACGGCGTGGCCTTTCACTATCAGCTCGTGAGGCGCGCCTGCATGGTCGCGAGCCAGCCGTTGCCATGCGTCATCCAGCGCGGCATCCGCCTTTGCATCATCCGGCACATACCAGGTCGGCACACCGGTGAGCTTTTCCAGGCGGAAGTCGACGCGCGCGTCCAGCTGAACCACCACGCACTGACGCTCCAACAGGGCGATAAATGTGAGGAATAACGTGCGGTTGAGGCCATCCTTGTAGAGGCCAGAGGGCGGCAGGTTTGATGTTGCGACCATGACAACGCCAAGTTCGAACAGCCGCGTGAACAGGCGGCCAAGAATCATAGCGTCCGCAATATCGGTGACGTGAAATTCATCGAAGCACAGGAGCCAGCTTTCCTCCGCAATCGCAGCCGCGGTGCGCTGGATAGGGTCGTGTTCGTTGGCATCTCCGTTCTTGATTTCCTGCCGGTAAATGTGAACGCGCTCGTGCACGTCGGCCATGAACTCGTGAAAGTGAACACGGCGCTTGCGAATGACCGCGCTGGTTTCGAAGAACAGGTCCATCAGCATGGTTTTGCCGCGGCCAACCTCGCCGTAAACGTAAAGGCCTTTTAGCGGCGCATCCGCCCGCTCGGTTTTGCCGAACAGCCAGCCGAGCGAAGATGATTTGCGTGCCAGGCGGTGTTGGTCGAGGCGCCGTTCGAGCGCGGTGAGTTGCCGCGCCAACGTCGCCTGTCCAGGATCGGCCTCGATCTTTCCGGCGGTAACCAGCGCCGCATAGCGGGTGCTGAAGGTTTCGGACATCGGGGCTAGGGCGAACGGAGGGAGTGAAAGGGCCTGACTGCGACACCTAGGGTGATCCGTCCGGGGTGTAAATCAACCAGCAGGACGAGCAAATCATGTTGCGCACAAAAACTGCGGTAATTCATTGGAAGCTATGCGTTTTTTGCGTGTGAGGGTTTCCGGGAGCCATCTGGGGTCGAATTTTTGCTGCATTGCACCATATGATAGGGGGCAGCGATTCGCGGCATGGGGGTAGCTGGGGGGTACCGCGTCCGCCAAGGGCGCGGGACGGACGAAGCGAGGCGACCTGACGTTAAGGAGACCCAATATGCACGAGCCTTTGCCCGATGGCGGCATGATCCGCAAATTATGGATCAGCGAAACCGATGCTTACCGCGACCACCTGCTCCGTCTCGACCGCGAGAGCCGCAACCGGCGTTTTTCCGGCGCGGTATCCGATGAGTTCATTGCCCGGCATGCGGCCACAGCGAACGACCTCGGCGTGGTGGTGCACGGCTTTTTTGTCGACGGGACCCTGCGCGGCGGCGCCGAGCTGCGTCCACTCGGCTCGGTGTTCGCGCGTGCCGGCGAAGCCGCCTTTAGTATCGAGCAGCCTTGGCAAAGCCACGGCGTCGGTACCGAATTGCTCGAATGCACGATTTTGAGCGCACGCAACCGCGGCATCAAATTGTTGGAAATGCACTGCCTGACCGAAAATCAACGCATGCAACAGCTGGCGCGCAAATTCGAGGCGGATCTCAAGTTCGACTTCGGTAGCGTGGTCGGTGAAGTCGATCCGCCGCGCTATACCGCGATGTCGCTTATGCGCGAGGCCGTTGCCGATGCGCACGGCGTGGCAACTGCCATCCTCGACGTACAGTCTCGGCTATTCAGCCCGGCGTAAGTGGCTTACGCGGCAAGCGGATAGCTCGCCTCGACCACATAGGGGCCGCCACCGACCGAAGCGCGCGAAGAAAACAAAACGAAACGCGACACCGGAAACGGCGACGTCCGGAAGTAGCCGCGCGCCGATAGATATTCGGCAACCTGCTGGCTGGATGACTCGCGAAGCCGTGCTAATGTTACATGCGGCGTAAACTTTCGCCCTTCCGGTTCGAGCCCGATGCGCTGCATGAGCCGTTCGTGTTCTGACTGGACGTCAAGCAAAGCTTGCACGGGCGCAACGGTCGCAACCACTGCCCGCGGCTTGCGGCCGCCAAACGAAGTGAGCCCCTCCATGTGCAGCACAAATGGGCCTCGTTTGACGCGGCCAAGCAGGGAGGCAACCTCGTGCGCGACCAGGTCGTCGACGTCTCCGATGAAACGCAGCGTTAAGTGATAATTCTGCGGGTCGATCCAGCGCGCGCCCGGTATTCCGCCGCGCAGCATGCCAAGCGCTTGTCCGACATCGGACGGAATTTCGACACCAGTGAAAAGACGCGGCATGGCGAAACACTTTTTCAGTTGCGCGTGATCTTGTCCGAAAACGGGTTTCCTCTTTCCGGGATTGCGCGCTCCAATCACGATCCCCGCGCGGTCCGCGCCCGGGTAATCAATTCCTCAACCTGTGGCAGGATACGCGCCACGATCACGTCGACGCCGGCGACGTTCGGGTGCAGTCCATCGGCCTGATTTAATCTGGGATCGGCGGCCACACCGTCAAGGAAGAATGGATAAAAGACGACCGGGTGAGTCGACGCAAGCGCCGGATAGATGGCATCGAAAGCGCGCGCATAATCGGGGCCCAGGTTGCGAGGCGCCTGCATGCCGGCGAGCAAGACAGGAATATGACGATCGGCAAGTTTGCGCAGGATCGTATCGAGTGCGCTTTTCGTGACAACCGGATCGAGCCCACGCAGAGCATCGTTCGCACCCAGTTCAAGGATGACTGCGTCGGTGCCATCCGGGACCGACCAATCGAGACGGTCGAGGCCTCCGGAGGCCGTATCACCGGAAACTCCGGCGTTGACGATTGTCACCGCGACGGATTTGGCTTTTAGCGCCTCCGCGAGCTTCGAGGGGAAAGCGGCTTCCACAGGCAGCCCAAAGCCTGCGCTGAGCGAGTCGCCGAGCGCCACAATCTTGATTGGGCGGTCAGCCGCCCTGCCCACAACACCCAGCGTCAGCACCCCCAACACTGTAAGGGTTGCCCAAAGCGCAAGACGCTGGACCCGGACGGGGTTGCTCCCATATGAGCGGGGCTGCGAATAATGAGGTCCCATGACGAATAACTCCCAGGCGGCGCCGGCCATTGCACTTGCCGGTGTCAATCTTTCGCTCGGGCACGGGGCGGCCCGCGTTCATATCCTCAAAAACATCGACCTGCATATAGGCAGCGGCGAGGCAATTGGCCTGGTGGGTCCGTCGGGCTCGGGCAAATCGACGCTCCTGATGGTGATGGCGGGCCTCGAACGCGCCGATAGGGGAACGGTGACGGTTGCGGGCGTCAACCTGGGTTCGCTCGACGAGGATGCCTTGGCGCGCTTTCGGGGGCGCCATATCGGCATCGTATTCCAGTCGTTCCACCTGATCCCCACCATGACCGCGCTGGAAAACGTGGCGGTCCCTCTTGAACTCGCAGGTGTCGAAGATGCGCACGCACGTGCACGCGACGAGCTTGCTGCGGTCGGCCTGAGCGAGCGGCTTTATCATTATCCGGCTGAGCTTTCCGGCGGCGAGCAGCAGCGCGTCGCAGTCGCGCGTGCGCTTGCACCCAACCCGCAGATCGTGGTCGCCGACGAGCCGACCGGCAATCTGGACGAAGACACAGGAAAGCAGATCATCGATCTGTTATTCGCCGGTCACGCCAAGCGCAGTACGACGCTGGTGCTCGTGACTCATGATGCAGCGCTGGCTGCGCGTTGTGGACATGTGGTGCATCTGCGCTCCGGGCATATCGACGGTGGTAGCCCATGAGCGTCACGACGCTTGAGCCCCCGCGCGGCCGGTGGTTACCGCTGCGTTTCGCGTTGCGCGAATTGCGCGGCGGGCTGCACGGGTTCTACGTCTTCCTCGCTTGCATCGCGCTGGGCAGCATGGCGATCGCCGGCGTGGGCTCGCTGGCCGCCAGTCTCGCCGACGGACTTGCGCGTGAAGGCCGCGTCATCCTCGGCGGCGACCTCGCATTCACGCTGATCCAGCGCGAAGCCGCGCCAAACGAGCGCGCCTTCCTGCAAAGCCATGGGCAGGTGTCGAGCGCGGCAACCTTGCGAGCGATGGCACGTGCCGCAAACGGGCAGGCGACGCTGGTCGAGATGAAAGCCGTCGATCCCGCCTATCCCCTA
>JBATYN010000107.1:0-1722 GCA_049674125.1 Pseudolabrys sp.
AGCGAGAAAAACATCGCCTTGCCAATCACTTAGTCCGAACCAGCGCCGGTACTCCGGTCGGGAATGGAAACAGCCGACATGACTTCGCTCGACAGCTTTAGATGCTGCAAAACCCTGCAGGTTGGTAGCAAAAGCTACGCCTATTACAGTCTGCCAACCGCCGAGCGAAACGGTCTCAAGGGCATTTCTCGCCTGCCGTTCTCGATGAAGGTGCTCCTGGAAAATCTGCTGCGCAACGAAGATGGGCGCACGGTGACCAAAGATGACATCAAGGCGGTTGCCGAGTGGCTCAAGACCAAGACGTCAGAGCGGGAGATCGCATTCCGTCCGGCGCGTGTGCTGATGCAGGATTTCACCGGCGTACCCGCGGTGGTCGATCTTGCGGCCATGCGCGACGCCATGAAACATCTCGGCGGCGACCCCAAGAAGATCAATCCGCAAGTGCCGGTCGATCTCGTCATCGATCATTCGGTCGCCGTGACGTTCTTCGGCAACAACAACGCCTTTAAAAAGAACGTCGAGGAAGAGTATCGGCAGAATCAGGAACGCTACAAATTCCTGAAATGGGCGCAGCGCTCGTTCGACAATTTCAGCGTGGTGCCCCCGGGCACCGGCATCTGCCACCAGGTCAATCTCGAATACCTCTCGCGCGTGATCTGGCATCGCAAGGACAAGGTGAAGGCCGACGGTAAGGCCGCCACCATGGAGGTTGCCTATCCGGATACGGTAGTCGGCACCGATTCACACACCACGATGGTGAACGGCCTGTCCGTGCTTGGCTGGGGCGTCGGAGGCATCGAAGCAGAAGCCGCGATGCTCGGCCAGCCGCTGTCGATGGTGCTGCCCGAAGTCATCGGATTCAAGTTTGCCGGAAAATTGAAAGAAGGTGTCACGGCCACGGACCTGGTGCTGACCGTCACCGAAATGCTGCGCAAGCGCGGCGTCGTCGGAAAGTTTGTCGAGTTTTTTGGCCCGGGCCTCGCGCATCTGACCATCGCCGACCGTGCGACGCTCGGTACCATGTCGCCGGAATATGGCGCGACGTGCGGGTTCTCTCCAATCGACGACGATACCATCCGCTATCTGAAAGACACGAGCCGCCCGGCCGAACTCGTCGCCCTCGTCGCCGCCTATGCCAAGGCGCAGGGCATGTTCCGCGTGAAAACAACGCCCGATCCGATGTTCACCGACATCCTCAAGCTGGAGTTGAGTTCGGTCGAACCCTCGCTCGCAGGGCCAAAACGCCCGCAAGACCGCGTTGCCTTGAAGGAAGTCAAAGCCGGGTTTGCCGTTTCGATGGACAAGGAATTCGGCAAGAGCGCCGAAGCGAAGAAGCGCGTCAAGGTTTCCGGAAAGAACTACGATCTGGGCCACGGCGATGTGGTTATCGCCGCGATCACGTCGTGCACAAACACCTCCAATCCGAATGTCATGATTGGCGCCGGCCTGCTTGCCCGCAAGGCTGCAGCGAAAGGCCTGGAGACCAAGCCCTGGGTGAAGACGTCGCTCGCACCCGGCTCGCAGGTTGTCGGCGAATATCTCGACAAGTCCGGCCTGCAAAAGGATCTCGACAAGCTCGGCTTCAATCTCGTCGGCTTCGGCTGCACGACCTGCATCGGCAATTCGGGTCCGCTGCCGCCTGAGAATTCCAAGGCGATCAACGATACCGATCTGGTGGCCGCCGCCGTGCTGTCGGGAAACCGCAACTTCGAAGGGCGGGTC
>JBATYN010000108.1:0-1990 GCA_049674125.1 Pseudolabrys sp.
ACCATCTTGACGCCATGCGGCGCCGCGGGATGGATCGGGCGGCTTGCGTCGAACCAGATTTCGTTGAGACCGACACCGGTCCCGCTGCGCTGCTGATAGACCCGCCCACAACTCCGCGACGGCTGAAATTGCCCATGACACATCCCCCGGTTTTCGCGAGGTGGTGACAGGATATATGATCGCGATGGCGGATCAAGCCAATTCCTCACTGAGCAGCCGCCGTCGCGGAATCTGTGCCAGCCTCGCGGGTTCAACCAATAATTGCATTTCCCGGTATCGCACAACGCCTTCCCTGTGCTGCCTCGCCTCCGGTCCGGCCGCGAGCGCCAGGACGATGCTCGGTGCATGCTCGGTGCTTGCGCCCCTCGGATTTGTTGCGATTATAATTTCAGACCTGTTCAGATCGCCCCGCCGAAACGACAGCTTTGGGAAAACCGATGCCGGCCAATATCGCTACGCTGACGGCTGCTGACTTCGAGCCGCATGTGCAGGATGAGTTTCAGATCGCCTCACCGACGGGCGAAATCGCTTTTTCGCTCAAGCTCGTCGAAGTTCACCGGCTCGGCCGGGCGTCGCGGCCGGATGGAGCGTTCTCGTTGCTCTTCCTGTCTCCGCCAGGCCCATTTTATCCGCAGGCCACTTATCCATTGACGCACGCGACCCTCGGCACCCTCGATTTGTTTTTAGTTCCGCTGGGTCCAACGGATGGCGGCAACCGCTACGAAGCGGTATTCACCTGAACGGGCGGCGTCCAGCGCATGAAGTCGTAGACGCCGTGGTCCGCGACCTGCGCGAAACCGAGCCGACGGTAAAGCCGCATGGCCGGATTGTTTTTTTCGACATAGATCGTCACCGGCTTGCCGCAAGCGGCGGCCTCGTCGAGGATATCCTGCATCAAGGCGCTCCCGAGCCCCTGTCCGCGGTGCTGTGTCAGAAACGCGATATCGATGATGCTGTGCTCGTCGTCGCGTCGTTCGACATAGAGACGGCCCACGGGTTCGTCCGCCCGCAAGACGACAAGCCAATCGGCGCGGCCGTGGTGGCGCCGATAATGCGAATGCTGCGCGCGGAATTGCATGTCCAGAAAGGCCGCTTTCTGATCCGCAGACCATGGCACCGCAGCAAGTTCGTCGGCTCGCGTCGAGGCATAGACCAGGGCCAGAAACGGCAGGTCGGCATCAACAACGGGCCGGAACGTCAGCCCTGCCGCGGAAGCGCTCCGCCACTGTGACACGAGTGCGCCTGCTTTTGCGACCAGCCAAGACAGGGGTTATGATCGCGCGGGAAAAATCCCCTGCAACGCGATGATGAAATTCAAAACCAGAAACGGCTGCAGGTTTTGGTGCGGCTGGCCGCCGCCACTTGGAGTGACGGCATCCGCACTCAAGGTGGCAGGGGAGCCAAGATTACTGGTTTGATAGATCGGAACTACCGTCGGGGGCTCCGCCAGGGCCATTGTGGGGTCAGGCGTCACACTCGACCCGGAGGTCGCAACGCCGGACATACCGTGATTGTGCGACGCCATCATGGCTTGCGTCAGCGTTACGTTTTGCTTACCGCCCGTGTCGCCCATCAAGCGCTGGCTCAGGCCGGCACCATTCCCTTGACCCACGGGAACGCTCCCTTGCAGGTTCGGCAAGGCGAAATTCGATGTCCCGTCGCCATCAAATTGGGTGCCGAGCAACGAGAACAAGGCGGTGTTTTGCGAGATCGGCAGGATTTGTCCGTTGCAAACGGCCCAACCGATGGGAGCAAAGTTTCCGCCAAATATCCTGATCTCACCCACAAAAAAGTCGGCCATGGCGCCCCTCAATTCTGCGTCGGAAAGATGCCGACTAATGCAATGATGAAAGTGACGCACTGGAAAGGCATCATGTTGTCGTGCGGCTGGCTGGCCCCGCTGAAGGCGATCGCCCCAGCATTCATCGCGTCCGCGGCTGGCGCCGAGGCATAGACTGGCACACCACCCGAAGCGAGCGAAGGAATGCTG
>JBATYN010000109.1:0-2112 GCA_049674125.1 Pseudolabrys sp.
TGTCCGCTATTGGCACTTCGCGGACATCGGCTAGTGCGCTGCACATGTCCGCGATCGATAGCAGACCATAGCGGCTGTTTTCCGGGCGAAGCAGGAAATTCCGTTGCTGCTACTACGCGCGTGAAAAAGCTCTTTTGTTATTTGTTAAATGAATGACTCCCCGCACTACCCGTCACGGCTGTGATCCTGCGAGTGGGCAAAAAATGGATCTGGCATACAATAGGCAGCCTTGTTTTGCTCATCGATGGCCCTGCGGCAATCTGCCAGACTTGAATAGCCACAACGCACTTTGAAATGTTCGGAGTCGGTAAATCCGCACCATCCTTGCGCCGATGCAGCGATTGTCGATACGACAAGAACACTCAAAATCAAAAGCATTTGCATATCTCGCACCTCATCTCAGCGACAGGTTTGCGTACCCGCAAATGTCGTGTGTCATTCTGCCATGGCTTGTGGCCCGTAATGAGTAAGCCACAGCTTGAGCAACGCTAGATACATAATCAAAATTCCAACGGCCAAATTTATGTGCAGCGCGGTCGCGTGCTGGAAACCCAAAATCCACGGTGATGAAGCGATCCACCCACCGATGATTACGTTGATCCACTCTTGCCATTCTCGGAATACCCCGATGGCAAGCAGAGAAACTGCTGCAAGAAAAATCGCGCTGAACCAGCTATCGAGCCGCACAGTGCTGTGGGCATACGCGAATAACCAAGGCGATGCGAAAAGAAAAATCGCCAAGAGAAGTTGATATACGTCCAAAGCTGAGTTGCGTTTTAGTGTGCGCATGGCTTGTCAGCCTCGCTTGGTGGGCGTCTCATTTTGAGCGCAACGCCACTTTGCACTTTGTGTCCTTGGGTTCGTTCATGTCGTGTGGCACGGCGCCATCGGCGGATTGTCACGTGAATAGATTGGTTGCGTGAGGTACTCCTGTTCAGGCCAAGTCCAGAACTGGCTGACGTTCTGGTAGGTCTTGATGGTCTTGTTCCAGAGCTTAAGTCCGTATTTAGCGCCGTCCCTGCCAAGGCGTCGGATGTAGATGCTGCCGACCACATTGTTGAGGTGGTCGAACGTGATGGGGCCGCGCGGCGTATCGGTCAGGCTCACCGCCTTCAGCGAAGCCATGAAAGCTGCTCTATCGCTGACGTCGCCATGGACTGCCGTGAGCGCCGCATCAGCCACATCACAATTGACATAGAGGCCGGCGGCATAGAAGCCGGGAACGGTGTTGTAGTTCTTAAGCATTCCATCAACGAAGCGCTTGTTGCCGTCGGACTCGAGGTCGAGCGTATAGGGACTGGCCGAGACGAGACCCACAGCCTCCTCGCCGAAACTCTGGAGCAACGCGTCGTCCCCGCCGGTTTCTCCCGTTACGGTCGAATATTTGAGGCCCAAATTGTGATATTGCTTCATGAAGCGAAGCGGATTTGATCCCGCAAAGCCCTGACAGACCCCGTCGCATTCACTGATCTGCGCGATATAGGGCGTGTAGTCGGGCGTTACGATCGGCGTCCACAGTTTGTTAACGACACAACCGCCGTCCTTTTGGAAAGCGGCCTGGAATCCGCCCATCTGCTCGTAGCCAAAGGCGAAGTCCTCGACGATCGTCACCACGCGCTTGAGTTTCATCTCGGTGGCGGCGTAATGCCCCATGGGCTGCATCGCCTGCGAAGAGGTCGCGGAGGCGCGCAATAAATACGGATTTGGCTTTCGTTGCGTAAGATCCTGGGCTGCCGCCAGACTGAGCGTCGGCATCTTCTGCTGTTGGATATATTCGCTGATGGCGTAGAGTTCGAAGCTGGCGAGGGGGCCCAGAATGAGGTCGACCTTGTTGCGCTCGACCAGTTCCTGGACCTTGGTCTTGGCACCGGCCGGGTTGCCGCCGGTATCGGCGCTGATCAAGTCGACCTTGCGGCCGCCCATCGTGTAATTTTTCTCTTTCAGATAGGTGACGACTCCCTGCTCCATCTGTATGCCGCCCTCGGCGAGCGGCCCGGTTTTGACCGTGAGCAGACCGAGCCTGAACGGGGCGGCTTGCGCGACGGCGGGGGTGGGGAATCGGGTCAGGGCGATCGCCGCGCCGCATGCTGTTGCTGCCAACAGCGTGCGGCG
>JBATYN010000110.1:0-3298 GCA_049674125.1 Pseudolabrys sp.
GCAATACGCGCTGGGCGTCGGACCTAAGGCTTGATCGAGAATTTTCGCTTGACCTCCTCCAAGAAAGCCTTGACCTGCGGTCTCTCACTCACAAATTTCGCGACCAACTCGCGGCCCTGCTGCGGCGTGAAAACCCTGCCCTCCTCATGATCGAAAATGATTCCTTTGGTTATCGCAGCGTATGCAGTTGCAGCCATCCAGGCCGCTTCCAATTCTGAAAAATCCCCACGCCAGCGGAAACCCAACGCATATTTCCAGAGATGATCGAAATTACCGACCCCCAGAAATCGCATGGCTTCCCATGCGTCGTCATGGAAGCACTCGAACCCAGTTTGGTTGCCTTCGAGCATTGCCGGCAGAAAGCCGCTCGTACTGGCGAAATGAACATCGCCGGCCAAACGCAGCGCAAAGTTTTGCGCATCGATGGCGTGTTGCCATTCGGCAGTCGAGTTCAGGCGGTGGTCGGAGAACACCTGCAGTTCCATCGCCATGTTAACCTCCGTAATTCAATGTAATTTGAACCACAGACGCTGCGCTGAAGAATGCATATTTGCGGGTTATGCCGTCTGTAAAGCTCATTTGGATGATAGGGACCTCGTTTCCAACACCAACCTTCAACCGCAACCTAGCAGCGCGCACGGGATCAATGCTTTTATCGCCGGTCTTCACATCGTAGATCGCGATGACATCGCCAACGTCGTTGCGCAGCACAACATCCGTTCTGACACTATCTTTGGCGCCGTAGCGTCCTCCGCCAAAGGTCGTCTCCACATCAGAGGGAGCAATTCCTGGCAAATTCTGAACTCTCACCGCTGCGGCGAATGCCGTATGAACTTCAGTACCGTATCGCTGCGGGCTAAAAGTAGGTAAGTACTCAACAACATCTTTGACGCGCGCGAGAGTATTTGCGAGTTGCTTGGTTGTGTCGTCAATTGTGGAAATACCCGTCAACGCGCTCATATCAATATTTATCGACGTTTGCGCATATTGCGCACCCGGAATGATCGGGTCGGGCGTTGCGTCGCTCGTCCAGCGTCCACCCGCTTGAGTGCCTGCCGGCACGCGCTGCTGATTTGGATTGAAGCCGGCCTTGCGGCCACGATAGGCCTCACGAATCAACGCGGTTTCAAAGCGCAGTGCTGCAAGTTGATATTTGACCTCTCGACGCACCCGGTCGCGGCGGCGCGCCATAAAAATCTCAGCCAGGCCCCCAATTTCATGCCGAATTTGACGGAGGCCTTCCTTCAGGCGGGCCCGGGATGCGTTGGTGAGATAAGTCATGAACAAAATTCCAGTTTCGGAATATTATCCTATATCACTTTCATCGCGCCGTCAAGTATATATTCCTATCGATATTTTACGGTGCAAAGGCGCTACAACTGCGCTTGTGTGCTACAACCATTGCGGGTATCACACAACCCTTATGGTTGGCTGGGTAGCGCTATCGACGACATGGGTCGAATTGACCGCAGATACGCTGCGAGCACGGCTCGACGCCCTTTATCCTGGCGAATTTTTGCCGCCACGCGAGCACGGAACGTTTGTCATCGAAGGCCCGATCGAGCGCGTGCAATTCATGATTCAATCGGCGATCGCGGACGCCAAGGGCATGTTCATGTTGACAAGCGTTCCCCGTCCCTACGGGGAAGTTTCCGATTTCGCCGAGCACCTTGAAGATCGCGAGCTTCGTGAAGTAGCCTTGGCACAAACGGCGTGGCTTTCCGTCGAATTGATTGATCGAACCGAAAGGTCGGACGACGCCGATCGGTTTATCGGAAAAGTATTGGCCGAACTTGCGCCCACAGACGCCGCGATTCTGATTCATCCATCGGCTTTGGCTTGTCGACGTTTCGATGACGGCGTTCGACGCGCGCTGGCGAGCGGCGGCCTTTTCGGTTGACTTCCCCCCAATGGACCTTCGGGAAGTGTTCGCCGCAAACCTGCGCCGCCTGCGCCACACCAAGGGGCTGTCGCAGGACGATCTTGCCTACGAGGCGAAGATCAGCCGCGGCTACTTGAGCCAACTTGAGAAAGGTGTGTTCTACGCAAGCCTCAAGATCGTGGGAAAAATCGCGAACGCCTTGACGGTCAAACCTGCCGAACTACTCAACTCGCCAACACGATGGGTCGCAGAACGCAAAAAACCGCAGGACAGAATACGCTTCGCTCATCTGACATTCGCATTCAACCCATCCTACGGTCTGTGCAATCCTCAGCGAGATGTTGCGGGATGGCCGATGGTTCGCACTCTGGATTCGCCTCGTCACGAAGCCCTGCGCGTGTTCCTGATCGAACGCCGCACCAAGGCCGGCTTGCGCCAGGTCGATGTGGCCAAACGGCTGCGCCGTTCGCAGTCCTACGTGACCTATGTCGAAACCGGCCAGAAACTCGTCGATGTCGTCGAGCTGATGGAATGGGCCGATGCAATCGGCTTTGATGCTCGGGACGCGATCAAGCGGCTTTACGCGACACCCAAACGATAGCCGCCCCGCGCACACCCTGAACGGCCGCGACAAACCCCGCCACAGCACGATAGGCTTGGGTCAACAATCAATAGGGAGGCGACCTTGGATAAAATTTCGATTGCGGCCGCGCTGGGCCTGGCCATGGCCATGTCGCCGATCGCCGCGGTGAAAGCCGCCGAGCTGAAAGTCATTGCCGGCGGCTCGATGACCGCAAGCCTGAAAGAGCTCGGGCCGCGCTTCGAAAAGGCGACCGGCCACAAGCTCGATATGACGTTTGCGGCAACGCCCGAGCTGATCAAGATGGCAACGTCCGGCCCGTTCGACCTCGGCGTGGTGCCCGTAGACGTGATGAAGGACGAGGCCGCGCGCGGCAAATTCGCCGGCACGCCGGCCACCATCGCGCGCGTCGGCTATGGGGTTGCCGTGAAAGCGGGTGCACCGAAACCGGACGTGAGCACGCCCGACGCGCTGAAAGCGACCCTGCTCAAGGCGCAATCGATCACCTTCCTGCCGGCGAGCGCGGCCGGGGCCTATGTGCTCAAGGTATTCGACCGCCTCGGCATCGGCGATGCCATGAAGGCAAAGACAAAAGTGCAGACCGTTCCGGGAGAGATCCCCAAAGCGGTGGCCAATGGCGAGGCCGAGCTCGGCGTGTTTCTCACCAACGTGCTGCTCGCGCCCGGCGTCGAGCTTGCGGGGCCCTTCCCCGGCGACCTGCAGCAGGAACTGGTGTTCGTCGGTGCGCCCGCCGCCGACAGCAAGGACGCACCCGCCGCCAGGGCCTTCCTCGACTATCTCAAGACGCCGGAAGCCGTCAGCGTGTTCAAGGCCAA
>JBATYN010000111.1:0-5139 GCA_049674125.1 Pseudolabrys sp.
GGTCACGTTCGATCGCGACGACGCGGCGCGCGCCGAGGGCCAGCAACGCGCGGGTAAGCCCGCCAGGTCCCGGACCGATTTCGACGACGGTGATGTTCTCGAGCGGTTCGGCCGCACGCGCGATCCGCGCGGTCAGATTGAGATCAAACAGAAAATTCTGACCGAGCGATTTTTTAGGCGCAAGTCCATGGCGGCGAATGACCTCACGCAGCGGCGGGAGATCATCGATCTGCGCCATTATTTTGCCGGCACAAGAGCGGGAGCGGTTGCCGACAGACGGGCGGCGAGCGTAAGCGCCGCGACCAAACTCGAGGGGTCTGCGATGCCCTTGCCGGCGATATCGAAGGCGGTGCCGTGATCAGGCGACGTCCGCACGAACGGCAAGCCGAGTGTTACGTTCACTGCATGGTCAAAAGCCAGGGTCTTGATGGGGATCAGCGCCTGGTCGTGATACATGCATAGCGCCACGTCATAAGTCTCGCGCGCGCGTTCATGGAACAAAGTGTCGGCGGGTAATGGCCCAACCGCATCGATGCCTTCCTCCTGCAATCGGTGCACGGCCGGAGCCACGATTGCGCCGTCCTCCTCGCCGAGCGAGCCTTCCTCCCCGGCATGCGGATTAAGGCCGGCAACCACAATGCGTGGACGCGAAATGCCGAAACGCGCAGTCAGGTCGCGCGCAACGATCCGCCCTGTCTCAAACACTAGGTCGGATGTGAGCTGCGTAACAACGTCTTTGAACGGCAAATGGATCGTCACCGGCACGACTGCCAGCTCCGGGGACCACAGCATCATCACCGGTCTTGCGGCAACGCCGGTCGCTTCTTGTGCGAGCTTGGCGAGGAATTCAGTGTGGCCAGGCTCAGCAAAACCGGAGCGATAAAGAATGTTCTTGGCGACCGGATTGGTAACAATTGCGGCGGCGTCACCAGCCAGCACGTCGGCGACGGCGCGACGAATCGAGGCGATCGCGGCCGGCGCGCTCGATGCGTCCGGTTTTCCCGGAATCGCAGTAACAGGCGCGCCGACCGGCACAATCGGTAGGGCCCGCGCGAAAGTCTCGTTTGCCTGCGCCGGCGTCACCAGGCTCAAAATAATGTCGACGCCCAGCAAGCGGGCACGGCGCTTGATGAATTCAGGATCTCCAATGAGATAGAACGGCGGTAGCCGAAGTTCGGTACGCCGGCGCCAAAGCTGGATCGTCAGATCCGGGCCAATGCCTGCCGGTTCGCCCAGCGTCAGAGCCAAAGGGAGGGCGGCGGACTCGCTCATTTGGTATTCTTGTATTCGATCATCGCCTGCTTGCGAATTTCGTCCAGAAACCTCTTAGATTCGGATTCGAAACGCTTCGTGAATATCTGCTCGCGCGTTTCTCGCTTCAGCGGCGATTCCGTTGTGCTTTCTTTTTTGCCGCAAACCGCAAACATCTGCAGGCCTTGTGCCGTCACCTCAGGCGCCGTGAGGTGGCCGAGTTCAATACTGCCAAGCATGTCCCGCAATTGCGGCGAGAGGTCGGACGAGTTTCGTGTGACGGGGTCGCGCACCGCCACGTCCCGCAATCCGCGGGCCATAGCCAAGCCCTCGTTGCAATTAAGAAACCGGCCACGGAGATTCTCTGCCTCGCTGCGTTTAGTCGCGAGTGAGGCTTCGTTTGAACCACGCGCAACAACGATCATCACCGGATAGAGCGTGTAGGTGTATCCCACCGCGGCGGCTTCAGCGTCGTTGCGTCCTTTCAGCGCGTTGGCAACATCGCTCTCGCCAACCTGGAGTGTAGCGCTGTATTTACCACGGATTAACTGTTGCCACGTCAATTCGGCGCGAATGCGTGACTTGACAGTGTTCGGAGAAATGCCGGCACGTTCGAGAACCTGACCAAATTGTTCCGGTGTAATGTGTTGTCGTGTAGCCATGCTCTCGAATGCGCTGTTGACATCAGCGTCAGTCACCTCCAGCCCGTAAACCTTGGCGCGCGAGATTTTAAGGCGATCATCGATGAGATCGTTGATGACTTCCTGGCGAGTAGGCTGCTTGTGGTTTGAGCTGAAAAGCAATTTCGTGCGCTGTTGAATGTCGTACTCTGTAATGGGGGAGCCATTGGCGATAACCACCACCTGCGCGCGCGCGGTTACAGGCGCGGCGAGCGCGAAAACGACAATAGCGCCTATCAGCCAATGGCGGCATTTTCGGCTTTTTATGCTCGTATTTGGCATTCCAGTATCCACTGTCTTTTCTGATCGCGGCGACGGCTATATTTAATTTGACGTCGACTTACCGACCCCCTGACTTACTGACGTGCCGCCCAGAGTGCGCAGGGTTAGCTGCAGCATAATCGTATGATTGGCAGCGACGTTTCCGCTATAGGTGTAATTCGTAATGTAGTTCAGGCCAAAGATCAGGCAATCGTCGACGTATCCTAGGCCGAAGCGAGTCTGGTCGAATTTCCCGGCGATGATGTCGTAGCGCGCCGCTCCTATGAGGACCCAATTCGCGTCGAGTTTGATCTGGCCGCTTCCCAATACGCCTTGGCGGCGGTCCAGGAAACCCAGTTCGGGCTGTGGAGCATAGTCGCCATACAGCAAGCTACCAGTCCAGCGATCAAAGGTCGCACGCGCTTCGAGTTCAGTCCGCTGGATGGTGAAGCGGTCATTGTCGAAGCGGAACCGCGAGGTGAACATATACGTGCTGTTGGGTTGATAAGAGACCCGCGCCACGTAATCAGAAGCGGTCGTATCGAGTCCGGTGTCGAGCCCGGTGTTTGTGGTGCCGCCGTAGGCGAAGGAGTTTTGTCCGAAGATGCTGTAAGACTGGCCAAAAAGCGCGTTGATGAACCCACCCTGATTAATCTGCGCAGTATATTGCAGGCCGTAGTTCGCCCGGCCGCCACCTTCCACACGGTCCCAACCCGAGAACTTGTCAACGCGGAACAGGTTGCTGTCGTCGTAGGTCAGGCTTTGCGCATCTTCGGTCGGCCAGCGTCCAATTTGCGTTTCGTTGGGGCGCACAATTACCTGAGCAATCGGTTCCACTGTCTGCGTGCCCCAGGACTCAACACTGATGAACGGGTACCGATACTCCAAGCCAATGGTTGGCATGGCGCGCACGAGGTTGGTGTCGCCGGTATCGATGTAGTTGGACACGCCCGGCTCGTTCTTGATCTGCATCGAACCAGCGTCGACTCGGACCGAAGCGAAGGGAGTGAATACCTGGCCGAACTGGTCGGTGATGCTGCGCCGCCACTGTGCCTCGGCCGAGAAGCGGGTGTAGGTGCCGGGAACACCGCGCAGCAAGCAATTCGCAGTCGTTTTGACTGCCGGATCGGCGGTCTGGGTGCAAGTGCCGTTGTTGAGTGCGCTCTGCGTGATCGGATCGAAGTCCGCTTGGCCGCGGGTGAGGCTCGTCATGTTGATCTTGTAGCCGAGCTCGCCGCCAAGAATTGGACGATCAAAAACGTAGTTGTAGTCGACCACCGGGTGGATGACCGGAATCTGACTTTGCGAGTCCGCGTCCGAGAAGCCGAGATAGTAGATCGTTCGGGCGTCAAAATAACTGCGATTACCCTTGCCTGAGATATAGAGCTGCGACACCGCTTCGCTCGCCGGGTTTTGGAACGCATCGGTGGTGCGGTATTGTGACAGATGCGGGTTGTAATCCTGCAAAAACGTGCGGTCGGTCAGCGCCGTACCGTCCCAACCCCACACCCATTTGTCATTAAGCGCGAACATGCCATTGCTTTCCAGGCTCCCGCGGAAATCGCGGTAACCTGGCGTCGTGGTGCCGTCGCTGCGAATGAAATAATCTTTGTCGAGCTGGTAGATGCCGGCGGCCCTGATCGAGTAGGCGCCGTTTATTAGTCGTTCGCGGAATTCGCCTTGCAGCAGCGGTCCCTGTTTCGTGGTGATCATCGGCGCGAACGTCGCGTCGTAGTTCGGCGCCAAGGCCCAGTAGTAAGGGATTTCTAATGCCCCGCCGTATATCGAGCTCCCGCCGACTGCTGGCATCAAAAAACCAGTCTTGCGTTTCACGGTAGGGTCGGGCGTGGAGAAATACGGGAACCAGGCGAATGGTTTGCCGAAAAATTCGAGGCGCGCGTCCTCGAAATACATCATCTTCTCGCCTTGGTCGTGGATAATGCGTGCCGCCTTCACCTGCCAGAGCGGTGGCTTCTTCGGATCGTCTTTGCACGGCGCGCAAGCGGTGTAGATGCCGTTGTGGAAGACGGTGTAGTTGCCGCTCGTGCGCTCGGCGCGCGTGGCCGCCATGCGCGTTTGGTCAGGAGCGTCTAGTCGCAACGAGTCAACGAAGCCATCGCGATAGTCGTCCGATAGATCCATAATCTCGCCGTAAGTAACCTTGCCATCCTGCTCGGTCAGCCGGACATTGCCTTCGGCATGGAGACGCTTGGTCTTCTGATCGTAAATGACGCGGTCAGCTTCCAGCGTGGAGTCGCCGTAATAGATTTGAACATTCCCGACGGCAGCGACGCGGTTGTTGGCATAGTCGTAATCGATCTCGGTCGCCTGAACGAGCATCTGCTTCTGACCGGACTTTTGGCGGTCGATGGCGATTTTGGATTTTGGCGACGGCGGCGGGCGCTGCGGGAACTGCAATTCCTGCGCCGACGCCGGGGCGAACGCGATCAAACCGCCGCAAGCCAGCAGGCACAGGACGGCGGCAATTGTTGCGACGCCACGGCAGGGCTGCCGCGGCGCTGATGGACGAGCGCTAACGAGCCCCGCCATCAACCGTCCTCCTGATACAACAACGCAATAAACCCGGTCACGCCGCCGACGAGCACAGGCAACCAAGCCGCTGCCACAGGGTGCATCAGCTCAGCCTTGCTCAAATCCTCAGTTACTTTCGATAAAACGTAAAGCAGAAACCCAGCCGCTACGCCACTTAAAACCATCTTTTGGACGCCACCAAAGCGGAAGAACCGTAGACTGACCGCAGCAGCAAGGAGAACCATTGCGGCCAATAAAAATGGACGCGCCAAAAGCTTCTGTAGCTGCAATCTATAGCCTGAGGCAGCCAGACCGGCGTGCTCGGCGAGCTGGATATACTGGGGAAGCTCCCAGAACGGCACAGTTTCCGGAGTGGCAAAACTCTCACGTACTTGCTCAGGTGTAAGGCTGGTCT
>JBATYN010000112.1:0-7768 GCA_049674125.1 Pseudolabrys sp.
TTTGCCCTCATCGCCCTTGAGATGACCACGCAACGACGCTTCGCCCTTTGTGTCAGTTTTCGCCTTGAGCTCATCAGGCACGTCTTGCAAAACCTCGATGTCGGGAGAGATACCCTTTGCCTGAATCGAGCGCCCGGACGGCGTGAAATAGCGTGCAGTGGTCAACCGCAGCGCGCCATTGCCGGAACCGAGCGGAATGATGGTCTGCACCGAGCCTTTGCCAAACGAACGGGTCCCGATGACCGTCGCCCGCTTGTGATCCTGCAAAGCTCCGGCGACGATTTCAGAAGCGGAAGCCGAGCCGCCGTTGATCAGAACGATCAGCGGCTTGTTCTTCGTGAGATCGCCGGGGCGAGCATTGAAGCGCTGTGTCTCTTCTGCATTGCGGCCACGCGTGGAGACGATTTCGCCCTTTTGCAAGAATGCATCTGATACGGAGATCGCCTGATCGAGCAAGCCGCCCGGGTTGTTGCGCAGATCGAGAACATAACCCTTGAGCTTGTCATCCGAGATCTTCGCGGAGATGTCGGCAATCGCTTTCTTGAGACCTTCGGTGGTCTGCTCATTAAACTGCGTGAGCCGGATATAGCCGATGTCGTCGCCCTCGTTCTGCGAGCGTACCGAACGGACGCGGATGACATCGCGCGTGATCGATACCTCGA
Source organism: Pseudolabrys sp. (assembly GCA_049674125.1). Taxonomy (GTDB): domain Bacteria; phylum Pseudomonadota; class Alphaproteobacteria; order Rhizobiales; family Xanthobacteraceae; genus Pseudolabrys. Next base: position 663 of record JBATYN010000112.1, read on the forward strand.
CCGGCTTGTCCTGGCCTTTACGCGTGATTGTGAGCTTGATTTTGGTGTTCACCGGGCCGCGCATCTTTTCGACGGCCTGATTTAGGGTAAGCCCTTGCACCTGCTCGTCGTCGAGTTTGGTGATGATGTCATTGGCCATGATGCCGGCTTTAGCGGCGGGCGTCTCGTCGATAGGCGCGACGACCTTGATCAGACCGTCTTCCATCGTGACCTCAATGCCGAGCCCGCCGAATTCGCCGCGTGTCTGCACTTGCATGTCGCGGAAGCTTTTGGCGTCCATGTAGCTCGAGTGCGGGTCGAGCCCGGCCAGCATGCCGTTGATCGCCGTTTCGATCAGCTTGCTGTCGTCCGGTTTCTCGACATAGTCGGCGCGTACGCGCTCGAATACATCGCCGAACAAATTGAGCTGACGGTAGGTGTCAGCCGCCGCTGCTTTGGCCGTTGCACCAACGAGTATCATGCGTGGCTGGACCGCGAGCAGCGTCATCGCCGCTCCCGCCGCCGCGCCGACGAGAATAAGTGAAGTCTTGCGCATCATCCGCGAACCTTTTCACCTTCGCCAGCTGCCCACCATGGGCCTGGATCGACGGGAACCCCGTCTTTTCGAAACTCAACGTAAAGCACCGGTTGGCTGGAACCTGTCGCCAGGATAGCCGCGATATGGGAGCCATTTCCCATAACTGCAACGGGTTCCCCGGTCAGTACGAACTGACCGAGATCAACTGATATCCGATCCATCCCGGCGAGCAAGACATGATACCCGCCGCCGACATTAAGGATCAAGAGTTGGCCATAAGATCGGAATGAGCCGGCATATACCACCCAGCCGTCGGCTGGGGTGGTCACCTGCGCTCCTGCCCGGGTAGCGATAGAAAGGCCTTTTTCGGCGCCGCCATTGCCGTCCGGAGAGCCGAATTCTTTCAATTTAACGCCATTAACCGGAATGGGAACTTGTCCGCGCAAGGACGCGAAAGCGACGGCCGGCGCCAAGCGTCCGGGATCGCGGAAGGCCGAGAGCGCGGGGCGGCTATCCGACCGGGCGGCATCGCGCGACTCGCGCGTGGCGGTGTCGAGGCCTTGTTCGAGCTTGGCGATCAAATCTTTGAGATTGTCCACTTCGTGCGCCAAATTTCCGGCGCGCGTCCGTTCGGCGTCGAGGGCCTTCTCACGGTCAGCAATTTGCTTCTGACGTTCGTCCACCAGCGCTGTCATGCGCGCGCGCTCGCCATCGAGCGAAGCGACCTCGCTTTTGAGCTGCTCGCGTTCGGCGTCGATTTTCTTGCGCACCCCGAGCAATTCAGACAGGTCGCTGGCGAGAGCTTCCACTTCATGGCGCATCTCCGGCAGAACCGCGCCGAGCACCATGGCAGTGCGCACCGAACGCAATGCATCTTCCGGACTTGCGATCAGCGCTGGCGGTGGACGGCGTCCGATCCGTTGGAGCGCGGCCAAAACCTCGCCAATGACAGCACGGCGCCCGTCGAGCGATTTTCGAATGCTGCGCTCGTTGTCGTCGAGCGGCTTGAGCCGTTCTTGCGTTGCGGCGATTTTGGATTCAACGCCGCGCAACCGACCCGCGGTATCGATCAAGTCCTGATTGAGCTTGCGCCGGTCAGCACCGATCTGCTCGATCTCGCGCTTGAGGTTCGCTTCGGCTTCGGCCGACTGTCGCTGGCGATCGCGGGCAGCCTTGAGTTCTTCGTCATGCTGCTTGAGCGCGTCGAGTTTTTCTACGTTGCCGTTTTGCGCGAACCGTAGCGGTCGCTCCTGCCGCTCTTGCGCCAATACGGCCGCGGCAAGTGAAATCGGCAGTGCAAAGCCAAGCCCCGCGACGAGCGCGGCGCGCGGATTGAGGCCACCGAATCCCCCAAGCCAAATCATCGGGGTCACGTTACGCCCGCAGGTTTGTACGGCAAGATCATTGTCGGGCAGACGTATTCATGGGGATTGCGACTAAATCGGGGTGCAACGCGGGCAGCCGGTCTAATTTACGCCCGGTGATAGGGGTGGCCCGTTAATATTGTTGTTACGCGATATAGTTGTTCCAGGAGCATCACCCGGACCATCTGGTGGGGCCAGGTGGCGGTACCGAACGACAGGTGCAATTCCGCCTTCTCGCGCAGGCTGACTGCCAGCCCATCGGGGCCACCGATCAAGAACACGATTGCCGGTCGGTCATTGGCCCGCCATTTTGCGAGCTGGGTTGCAAACCCCGCGCTGTCGAGGTTTGCGCCGCGGGCATCGAGCAGAACGACCACCGCGTTTTCGGGGATGACGTTGGCGAGCGCGATCGACTCCTCGAGCATGCGCTTGCCCGCGTCACTCGCCCGGCTCTCCCGGATTTCAATAATTTCGATGTCGCGCAGGCCAAGCTGGCGGCCCGTCTGAGCCGCGCGCTTGCGGTAACGCTCGGACAGCTCGGTTTCAGGGCCCTGTTTTAGGCGCCCAACAGCGGCAACGATGATGCGCATCGCGCCGTCTAGACTATCAGCCCGGCCGCCGCGCGTCCTTGCTCGTCGCCGCCCACATCTTTTCCAGATTGTAGAAGGCGCGAACTTCCGGCCGGAAGACGTGAACGATCACATCGCCAGCATCAATCAGCACCCAGTCGCCTTGTCGCATGCCCTCGACGCGAACGCGAGCCACGCCGGCTTTTTCGATGTCCTTGACGAGGTGGTCCGCGACGGCGCCGACATGGCGTTGCGACCGGCCGCTGGTCACGACCATGTAATCGCCGATCGAGGATTTTCCGGTGAGATCGATGACGATGCTGTCCTCGGCTTTCATATCTTCAAGACGCGCGAGGACGGTGCGGAGCGTCTCCTCGGCAGTTGGGTGCCGGGACACGGGTTCGGGCGTACGACGTGGTGCCCGAGAGAGTGCAGGTGTAATCAGGGGTTTTGATCCTTTCGATGCGTTGCACTCGCCCCGGTTCGAACCGGGGCTTTAACCAACGTAACTACCTTGCTTGCTTCTTTCTACCCCGGCGCTTGCGGGTCTTAACTGCCAATTTCCGTTTCGGGGCCTTGGTTCCACGTTTCTTACCGGTCGTTTTTGCGCGTTTGGCTCTGCTGATGGTCTTTGTACTGGTCTTTGTACTGGTCTTGGTTCTGGTTTTGCGGCGAGTGCGTCCGGAGGTTCCCCGGATCGTGCGCAACGCCCGCAATGCCGTCGAAGACAACGGTGATTTGAGGCCGTGCAGGAATGTCCAAACCGGGGCTTTTCGGTCGGGCAGGGCGACGGCGTTGTATTCGGGGATGCGGACACGGGCGAGAACATTGCCCGCTGGACTGGCGGCGGCGTAAAGGCTGGGTCCCAACCGATCGATCACGACGATAGGCACCTGCTCCGCGATTTTGCGCCACTTCTGCCAGCGATGAAAACTCCGCAAATTGTCGGCGCCCATAATCCAGACGAATCGGACGCCCGGGCACCGTGCCAACAACCAAGATATCGTATCGTAAGTGTATCTCGTCTTAATGACAGCTTCGAGCCCCGTCACATCGATGCGCGGATGGTCTGTCAGCGCGCGTGCCGCGGCGATTCGCTTGGGCAATGGAGCGAGATCGCTGGTATTTTTCAGCGGGTTTCCAGGGGTTACAAGCCACCAGACCCGATCGAGCCTTAGCCGTTTGAGCGCGAGTAAAGCAGCCGCGAGATGTGCCCGGTGGGGTGGGTCGAAAGTTCCGCCGAACAAACCAATTCTCATGCCGGGCGCGTGCGGAGGCAGAAGTCGCCCGGACGTGGCGGGTTGCTTCGCTTTCACGGGCGGGTCTGGCCACTGCCGCGGATGCGGTAATTGAACGTGGTGAGCTGGTCGACACCGACGGGCCCACGCGCATGCAGCCGCCCGGTGGCGATGCCGATCTCCGCGCCGAAGCCAAACTCGCCTCCATCGGCGAATTGGGTTGAGGCGTTATGAAGCACAATGGCCGAATCAACCTCACGCAGGAACTTTTCCGCGGCGATCCGATCGTCGGTAACGATCGCGTCTGTGTGGTGCGATCCATAACGCTCGATGTGCTCGATCGCGGCGGAAATCCCGTCGACCACCTTTGCGGCAATGATGGCGTCGAGATATTCGGTCCCCCAATCCTCTTCGGTCGCGGCCTTCACGCGTTTGTCGACGGCAACCGTGGCCTTGTCGCCGCGGATTTCACATCCCGCAACCATCAACATTTCGATGAGCGGCTTGAGGTGTGTCGCGGCGCAATCGCGATCGACCAGCAACGTTTCCGCCGCACCACAGACGCCGGTGCGTCGCATTTTGGCGTTGAGAACGATTTTTTTGGCCATTTCGAGCGATGCCGCCTTATGAACATACACGTGACAGACGCCTTCGAGGTGCGCGAATACCGGCACCCTGGCCTCTGATTGCACTCGCGCCACCAGGCTTTTGCCGCCGCGCGGCACAACGACGTCGATGTTGCCGTCGAGCCCGGCCAGCATCTGGCCGACGGCCGTGCGGTCGCGAGTCGGAACGAGTTGGATTGAGGCTTCCGGCAGCCCGGCTGCACGCAATCCTTCTGCCATCGCCGAGACGATGGCCCGGCTTGAACGCATGCTGTCGGAGCCGCCGCGCAGGATCACGGCATTGCCGGATTTCAGACAAAGCACACCGGCATCCGCCGTTACATTCGGACGGCTCTCATAGACGATGCCGATCACGCCGAGCGGGACGCGCACCCGCTCGATTCGCATGCCGTTTGGCCGGGTCCATGATTCTGTAACGACGCCAACAGGATCATTGACCGCGCGGACTGCATCAATCCCTTTTGCAATGGCCTCTACGCGAGCGGCATCGAGGGCCAGGCGGTCAAGGAAGGCTCCCGTCAATCCGGCGGAGCGTGCTTCGGCAACATCTTCGGCATTGGCGGCCAGAATTGAGGAAACCTGACTGCGGATCGCGGCTGCCATCAATTCCAAGGCGCGGTTTTTTTGCCCGGCAGGGGCAAGCGCCAAGATCCGGGCAGCGCCTCGGGCTCGGCGGCCGATCTCGCTCATCGCGGCGGCAATATCGCCCGATCCCTCGATGCTTTTGAGCGGTGCGGTCATTTTACCCAGAAAACCCGTAGAAACCCCTTGTTCGAGGCATTTTCCTATCACGTCGGGCGTCCGGCGGCGAGGCGCCCCCCGAAGCCACATTGCAGGCGTGTGACTGAGGATAACGTGGATAACGGAAGAGGATCATGCAACGAATCAATTGCCTACACATTGCAATGACAGGGTTGCGACGTTGCAGGAGGTAATCATGGTGTACGGTTCAGGCCGTCTTCCTAGTCGGTTCCCTGTCGGCACTAAATTCGTGATTGAGGGCAAACGCGCCGGGGAAGGCCAGGTGCACGTATTCAATCGCTACCTGGAATTCCCTGACGGCAGGTTTTTTCCCTTGCCGGCCCGCCCTGCCAAGCAGCAGAAATCGCCGCTGGCTGGACGGCGTGCGAGGCGCCTCCGCTCGCGCAGCCATTGACCCACCGACCTCGGCCGTTGGCCGAGTTTGATTGGTAGGTCCAGCGGCAGACGCGCCGCGCAAGGTGCGCGGGCAATGGCGCCGGCCGAGTCGGCCAATGACCTAGTTCAGATGCGAAAACCCCAGCCTCCGGTGGGCTGGGGTTGACGGGCGATCGGTCAATCGCCTTTGCCACGTGTGTCGCGTCGTGCCGAGACAACGTCCGTGCACACTCCAGGTTCCCACCGTCGGTTTGCCTCGCAGCGGATTGGGCGCTACTCGCCGCCCAGAACGAGATCATCGCGGTGGATCATCTCGGTGCGGCCCGTATAGCCGAGGATCAGCAGCACGTCGGCTGAGGATCGTCCCTTGATCTTCTCTGCATCTTCGGCATCGTACGCAACGAGCCCGCGTCCGACCTCGTGCCCATCCGGGCCCCGCACAACCACAGCATCGCCGCGCCCGAATTCACCTTCTACCTTGATGACGCCAGCCGGCAGCAAACTCTTGCCGCCCCGAAGGGCCTTCACCGCACCGGCATCGATCAGCAAGGCTCCGCGCGGTTCAAGCGAACCTGCGATCCATTTCTTTCGCGCCGTCACTGGATTCGCCGGCGTGAGGAACCAGGTTGAGGAGGCGCCGCGGCCGATCTCGCGTAGTGCGTGCTGCACTCGCCCCGATGCGATCACCATATGTGTGCCGGCCGTCGTAGCGATCTTGCCAGCTTCGATCTTTGTCAGCATGCCGCCGCGCGCAAGCTCGGAGCCGGATACGCCGGCCATTGCCTCGACTTCAGGTGTAATCCGCGCGACCACCGGCACTAGCTTGGCGCCACTTCCGGGGCCGGGTGGCTTGTCATACAGGCCGTCTACATCTGAAAGCAGGACCAGCAAGTCGGCGCTCACCATCGTGGCGACGCGCGCGGCAAGCCTGTCATTGTCGCCATAACGAATCTCGGTGGTGGCCACCGTGTCGTTCTCATTGATGACCGGCACACTGCGCCATTCGAGGAGCTTGGCGATGGTGGAGCGAGCATTGAGGTAACGGCGCCGCTCTTCGGTATCGCCCAAAGTAACCAGCACCTGTCCGGCGGTAAGTCCGTGGCTTCCGAGCGCTTCCGACCACGCGCGCGCAAGTGCGATTTGCCCGACCGCGGCTGCTGCCTGGCTGTCCTCGAGCTTGAGCGAGCCCGTCGGCAGCTTGAGCACGGCACGGCCGAGCGCGATCGCGCCAGACGAGACCACGAGAACATCGCGCTTGTCCTTGTGCAGTTCCGCAATGTCCCGGGCGAGCGAAGCGAGCCATTCGCGCTTGAGTGCGCCGGCGGAAGAATCTACCAGCAGCGATGAGCCGACTTTCACGACGATGCGTCGAAAATCCTTGAGTGACGGCGTTTTGGGCCCGGCTGACGTGTTCATGGCGGGCGCTGTGTAGCACGGGAATTGCTACGCCGTCATGGGCGCAACTTCTCGGCCGCAAGTTCTCGGCCGCAAGTTCTTGGACGCATGTTCTTGGACGCATGTTCTTGGACGCATGTTCTTGCGGGCTGTCGAGCGTGCTATCCTCACACAGAGGGCGAGGCGATGCGGCTTGCGGTCTATGGTGCCGTGCTGGCGATTACCCTTGGCAGCGTTCTGCTGGGGCTCGACTGGGTATC
>JBATYN010000113.1:0-4449 GCA_049674125.1 Pseudolabrys sp.
GTGCAGTACCGCGGTCATTTGATGCCGCTCGTGAGCATGAGTGACGACGTACGAGTGAAGGGTGAGGGCGCACAACCGCTTCTCGTGTTTTCCGACGGCAGCCGGTCCATGGCTCTCGTGGTCGACGAAATCATCGACATCGTCGATGACAATCTCGACATTCAGGTTGCAAGCGACAATCCGGGTGTTTTGGGATCGGCCATTGTTCGGGGGCATGCGACGGAAATCATTGACGTTGGTCACTTCCTGCCGTTGGCGTTCGAGGATTGGTTCCGCCGCAAGGAATTGCCGGTTCAAAGCCGGCCGCGCACCGTCTTACTGATCGACGACTCGCCGTTCTTCCTCAATATGCTCACTCCCGTTTTGCAGGCCGCCGGCTACGTGGTCACAGCAGTCAGTTCGGGACATCAAGCGTTGACCATGCTTAGAGACGGCCGCCAATTCGATGCGGCCATTACCGATATCGAGATGCCGGACCTGGACGGTTTCCAGTTCGCCGAATCCGTCCGTAACGACCCGCGCATTGCCGATTTGCCGATTATTGCCCTGTCGTCCGTCGTCTCGGCGGAAGCGATCGATCGCGGTCGCCGCGTCGGCTTCCATGACTATGTCGCCAAGTTCGACCGGCAAGGGCTGATCGCGGCGTTGAAAGAGCAGACCGACATTGGTCGGGCGGCGTGACGGACGAGCCATGAACGAAACCGCAGATCAAAACCAGCACGAATACGTCACCGCGATGATTGGTGGCCAGCTGTTTGGCTTGCCGATTCTGCGCGTGCAGGACGTATTTGCGCCGGAGCGGTTGACGCGGGTGCCGCTGGCGCCATTGGAAATCGCCGGGGTGCTCAACCTGCGCGGCCGCATCGTGACTTTGATCGACATGCGCCGCCGGCTCGGCCTTGGCCAACGCGAAGATGCGGGCGCGGCAATGGCCGTTGGCGTCGAGTCGCGCGGAGAATCTTACGGATTGCTGATCGACACTGTCGGTGAGGTGCTCAAGCTCGACGATATGGCATGCGAACCAAATCCGACCAATCTCGATCCACGCCTGGCGAGCGTCTCGACCGGAATCTATCGGCTCGATGGGCAATTGCTAATGGTGCTCGATGTCGACCGTGTGCTCGACATCGCAGTGAAGGCGGCCGCCGCGTGATGCGGTCTGAATGTTGAAGGAATGGGAATTAGGCGCGAACACAAAGAGGCTGTACGATGAAAACCTGTTTGGTAGTTGACGACTCCAGTGTCATTCGCAAGGTGGCGAGGAGAATTCTCGAAGGACTCGAATTCCAGATCGTGGAAGCCGAGGACGGCGAGCAGGCACTCGAAGCGTGCCGACGCCAGTTGCCGGAAGCAATTCTGCTCGACTGGAACATGCCGAAAATGGACGGCTATGAATTCCTGCGCTCGTTACGCCGGCTACCCGGCGGCGATGCTCCAAAAGTGGTGTTTTGTACCACCGAGAACGACGTCGCGCACATCGCGCGCGCGTTGCACGCCGGTGCCAACGAATACATCATGAAGCCCTTCGACAAGGAGATCGTCGAGGCCAAGTTCCAGGAAGTCGGGCTTATCTGATCGTCACATAAGTACTTTCGAACGTCACGATCAGTAAGGCCAGTCGCGTCCAATGAACTTAGTCGTCACACCTCCGTCGTCCACCGCTGCCAACCGGCGCATCCGTGTCATGCTCGTCGACGACGCCGTCGTCGTACGCGGGCTCTTCGCGCGTTGGGTTGAATCCGAACCCGACCTCGATGTTGTAGCCACGCTGCGCACTGGCCGCGAGGCGGTCGATCAACTCCAGCGCGTCGACCCCGATGTGGTCGTGCTCGATGTCGATATGCCAGACCTCGACGGCATCGCCGCGCTTCCGCTGCTGCTCGAGAAGAAGCGCGACCTCGTCGTGATCATGGCTTCAACGCTGACACGGCGTAATGCCGAGATCAGCTTGCGGGCCTTGTCTCTCGGCGCGGCAGACTACATTCCGAAGCCAGGTAGCAACCGCGAAGTCAGCGCCTCCACCGCGTTCCGCCGCGACCTGATCGAGAAGATCCGCGAACTCGGCCTGCGTGCAAGGCGCTTACGCCGGGCAGCTCCACCGCTGCGTCCGTCGCTGGAGGTCAGGTCTGCGCCACCAATCGTGCCGCAGCCGGTCGAGGAGTTGGCGCCGCCGCCGATAAACCTTCGGCCGATGCCAACTTTGCCGCCCAAGGTGCTGGTGATCGGTTCATCGACCGGCGGGCCACAAGCGCTTAACAGCTTGATCGCAGAGATTGGTGGCGTACTTCAGCGCTCGCCGGTGCTGATTACGCAGCATATGCCACCGACATTTACCGCGGTGCTCGCAGAGCATCTCGCCCGGGTCGCCAAGCGCCCGGTGCGCGAGGCGGTCGATGGCGAGGAGATCCTCGCCGGAACCGTGTATCTCGCCCCCGGCGGCAAGCACATGAAAGTTACACGCCGGGATGGCAATGCCGTGATCGCGATTGAAGACGGTCCACTGGTGAATTTTTGCAAGCCGGCGGTGGACCCCCTGTTTGCTTCCGCCGCGGAGGTGTGGGGAAACAAGGTGCTGGCGCTGGTGCTCACCGGCATGGGCTCGGACGGGCTCGCCGGCGCGAAGTCCATCGTCGCTGCCGGTGGCCACGTGATGGCACAGGACGAGGAAAGCAGTGTTGTTTGGGGCATGCCAGGCCAGGTCACCAATGCGGGCCTGTGTTCGGCGGTGCTGCCGCTGCCGGAGATCGCCGCAAAGCTCACGCGTCTATTCACGGGGGAACGCGTTTGACCCCGCAAGATTTCGACTACCTGCGCAAGCTCTTGCGCGAACGCTCAGGCCTGGTCCTGGCGGTCGAAAAGCAATACCTCGCCGAAAGCCGGTTGCTTCCCGTTGCGCGCAAGAACGGCCTGAGCACGCTCGACGAATTGATCGATAAGCTGAAAACCCGGACGACCGCTCCGCTCACAGCACAAGTGATCGAGGCGATGACGACCAACGAGACTTTCTTTTTCCGCGACAAAATCCCGTTCGATCATTTTCGGGACACCGTCATGCCGGCTTTGATCGCTGCACGGGCACGCGAAAAGCGCGTTCGCATCTGGTGCACGGCGGCTTCCACCGGCCAGGAACCCTATTCGCTGGCGATGGCGATCAAAAGCATGGGTGCGGTGATTGCGGGCTACCGCATCGAGATCGTGGCGACCGATCTGTCATCGGACGTTCTCGAAAAAGCCAAAGCCGGCGTTTACAGCCAATTCGAAGTGCAGCGCGGCCTGCCTGTGCAGCTGCTGGTGAAATTTTTCGATCAGTTTGGTGAAACCTGGCAGATCGCGCCCGAGCTGCGCGCCATGGTGCAATTCCGCCCGCTCAACCTGCTCAACGATTTCTCTGTGCTCGGCACTTTTGATCTGGTGTTTTGCCGCAACGTGCTGATCTATTTCGATCAGGACAACAAAATCGCCGTGCTCAACCGCATCGCGAAGCAAATGCCGGACGATGGTTTCCTTGTGCTTGGCGCCGCCGAAACCGTGATTGGCCTCACCGAATCATTCAAGCCACTTGCCGACAAGCGCGGCCTGTATGTCCTCAATGGCGCGGCACGTCGTGTTACTCCAGCCCGCGACGCCGAAAACGTAGTCCGCCTGGCCGCGGCAAAGGCCTGAGATCTCCAGCGTTATTACGCGTTTACAAAAAAATTATCCGGATTTCGTGGACCAAAGGGCCATCTTGATATCCGGCCGAATCGTGTAGATTGCGATGGGGGGCCGGCGCGTCGTTGACGCGCGTGGGGGCTTGCCTGTCGCGAGCTTGGCCCGAAGGGGAGACCTTACATTGGTCGACTATGTCGATCCGGTGCTGGTCGTTGATGACCTCAACACGATGACGCGCATCGTGGACGGAATGCTGCGCAAATGCGGCTTCCAAAATGTCGATCAATGCCATGACGGGCCGAGCGCGCTGCAAAAGATGCGCGAGAAGTCGTATTTGTTCGTCATCACGGATCGGGAAATGCCGGGCATGAATGGCCTCGAGCTTGCGCGCGAAATCCGCGCTGACCCGAAAATCCGCAGCGTGCCGCTTGTCATTATGTCGGCGAGTTCTGAAGCCAAACACGCGGAAGCGGCGATGGCTGCCGGCGCGAATTTTTTCATGACCAAGCCGTTCAATCTGACGACGCTCAAGGATGTGATCACGCAATTGATGCGGCCGCAGCAGAGCTGAGCTCACTTTCTCGCATTCGACTGTCAAACAGCCACGGTCGCTTCCCCCCTCATGGTGAGGAGCGCCGCGAAAGCGGCGCGTCTCGAACCACGGGGCCGCCATCCTTCGAGACGCCCGCCTCCGGCGGGCTCCTCAGGATGAGGTCGGAGGTAGCCAACGCCATACGCGCGCCGGGCTCGCACCCGCATCCGCTCGTCCCCGCACCCGGGTCCGGCTTCGCCGGCCCG
>JBATYN010000114.1:0-15028 GCA_049674125.1 Pseudolabrys sp.
AGCAGGGCCGCAAAAATAGACGGCAGATGAATGATGCGCATCGTATCGCTCCCGGTTCGGTGCGAGCGCGGCCGTGGACAAAGCCACGGCCAGGAAGAACCTAGCACAGGTCCATGGTCCCGTGACCGGAAAGCGGATGGAAAGCTGGTGGCGGGCAAAAAATTGCGGTCCCGGAGCGCAGGGTCAGCGGGCGGGACCGCAGAAGGGGCAACGCAAGAGTACGCAACAAAGACAGAAGCAAGGTGTTGTTAGCGCGGGGTCATGACGGGATGGTGACACCTGCGCCGTGAAGCCAATATATCCGTCACGTAAAGATTCCCGCCCAACGAGGATTCGATGCCAGCCTTATCCCCTTTTCTGACACCCATTGTCCTGCTGATCGGCTCGAACATTTTCATGACCATCGCGTGGTACTGGCACCTGCGTTACAAGGAGGTGCCAATATTTCAAGTGATCCTCATCAGCTGGGGCCTCGCATTCATTGAATATTGCATGGCCATTCCGGCCAATCGCTTCGGCAGTGCCGTCTACACGACCGCGCAACTCAAAACGATTCAGGAAGTGATCACCTTTGCTGTGTTCGCCGTATTTTCGGTTCTTTACCTGCGCGAACCCATCACGCTCAGTCAGGGCTTCGGCTTTGCGCTGATCGCCGCCGGCGCGTTCTTCGTATTTCACAAGTGGTGAATTGTTTTACTGGCGCACAATCGCCGGCAGTTCCGATTGGCTTTGGCTAGCTGTGGGTCTTTTTATGCCGATGATGTGGCAGCGACAGGAATGTTAGGCCGCCCATGCCGATGAACAACAGACCCAGCAGCAGAGCAACAGCGAACACACCGCTTTCGTTGTCGATGACATTGCTGGCCACGTCCGCACGCGCGATACCGATTGAGACCACGGTGGCGGCAACGAGTGTGGATACGGCAATACCAATACTGGCGATAAGTTCGGCAGCGACCACATTGCGGCGTTCGCTGCCGAGGGTCCGGTTGGTTGGCGGCGTGAAGCCGGTCGATTTGATGATGGCGCGCATGGCCAAACCTGAAAAGAACCATTCGAACAACGGTAGCTACATAACGCGGGAACTCGGCAACGGTTCGACCCGATTGGGGCGGAGCCGTTGACGAACCGCGGCGTTTTCGTGGCGGTTGTTTAAAATGCCGAGCAATTCCGGCGCTATTGCGCCGGGGCCAGCTCCGGCTGCCAGGTCATATCGATATAGCCGGGCTCTTCCGCGACTCGGGCGAGCCAGCCGCGAATCGCCGGATAGCGGCTCAGGTCGAAGTCGGCCCGGTGGGCGACGTGCGTATACGCGTAAAGCGCGATGTCGGCGATGGTGAAGTGATCGGCGACGAAATAGCGGTACTTGGTGAGATGCGTTTCCATCACGCCGAGCGCGCGATAGCCGTTCTCTGTCCAGTCTTCGAGTGCGTGACTTTGCAGGTCACGTCCGCCCTTGATCAGCGCGAGCCAGAAATAGGCGGCGCCGATATTCGGCTCCAGGCTATGCTGCTCGAAGAACATCCATTGCAAGGCTTCGGCGCGTCCGATTCGATCTTCGGGCGCAAGCATCGAGCCGCCCGCAACGTACCAAAGAATTGCGTTGGACTCCGCGAGATGGCGACCGGGCGCGACCTCAAGCAGCGGCACCTGCCCGTTAGGATTCTTGCCGAGAAACTCTGGCGTGCGGCTTTCACCCTTCAGGATGTCGACCTCGACGAGCTTGTAGGGAATGCCAAGCCGCGCCAGCGCAAGGCGGACTTTGTAACTGTTCCCTGAACGCTGCATCGAATAGAGCGTGTACATTTAAAGTTTGATCCGTCTATGCACGATCGCTATTGGAAACTACGAACCGTTTACGAGAACAGCGCTGCCCCCGCAGCGCTCGGCCCACGCGATAGGACGAACAAAGTTCGGCAATTACAAGGCCGCGAAATGAAACGGTGTAACGAAACAATTAAATCATTTTCGCTGCAGTGCAGCGAGCAAACGAACAATCTCCGTGCGGGCGAAATTGCAGAATTCTATTCCGCCGCTACCTTATGCGCGCGCGCGTATTCGATGAGCGCGTCATCATCGACGGGCTCGATTGGCGCGAAGTCGCGATGGGCGATCCATTCCGGGCGCGTGAATTTGGTAATGTGGTTGGAAACAGCGCATAGCGTGAGATAGACGATCTTGCGCGGGTAAGGCGTGATGTTCGGCGGTGATGCGTGGACCAGGTTGCCGTGGAACATCAGTACTGAGCCCGCTTTGCCGGTCGGTGCAACAATGCCGACCCCGTCGGGGCCCGCCGCCTCTTGCGCAAGCCGCGTCACGGTCTCCTTGTCCAGCGTCCATAAAGGATATGACGTGGTGGTCTTGTCGTGTCCGGCAGCGAGCACACCCTGCCTGTGACTCTTGGGAATGATCATCAGCGCGCCGTTGATCGGCAGCACGTCATCCAGGAAAATCGCGATGTTCATCGCTCGGGGTTCGGGCATGCCGTCGTCGCGTGCCCACGTTCCGTAATCCTGGTGCCACTGCCAGACGTCGCCTTCGAAAGCAGCTTTGGCGTTGAGTTTGAATTGATGGACGTAAACGCTCTCGCCAAAGAGCTGCATCAGCGGTTCGACCAGCCGCGGATGCCGCGACATGACCGCAAAAACTTCATTGAACTTGTGTGCGGCGAAAGCCGTCCGCGGCGCGCCGTTTTTCTCGCGCCAGACCTCCTGGCGGTCGAGTTTCAGGATGTTGTCCGCTTCCAGGCGCAGCAGCGCGATCTCGTCCTCGGAAAAGCAGTTCGGGAAGAATACATAGCCTAGCTCGTCGAAAGCCTTGAGCTGCTCGGCAGAAAGTTTCATGGCGCTCTCCCGGATTCCCATGACCCCTTCAGGGGCCTTTTGTCGGCAGTCTATCGGCCGGGAGGCCGAAAGCCTAGTTGCCCAAACGCAGCTGCCGGGGCCTATGGCGGGGGCCGTTCAGTGGGTGGCGGATTGATCGCCGGTTGCGATAGAACCCATCGAATTTCTTCAACAAATCGCCTCTTGCTGGACTCGCATGGCCGCATTACGACATGTGCGCCGCACAAGGCTGCGGCACGGATCGGAGAGTTTCGATGGCCTTTCTTGCGGACCAGCTCAAGCGCATCAAACCGTCGGCGACCATCGCCGTCACGGATAAAGCGCGCGCGCTCAAACTGGCCGGCCGCAATGTCATCGGGCTCGGTGCCGGCGAGCCGGATTTCGACACGCCTGACAACATCAAACAGGCGGCGATCAAGGCGATCGAGAGCGGCAAGGCGTCCAAATATACGAACGTGGACGGGATCGCCGAACTCAAGGAGGCGATCGCCAAAAAGTTCAAGCGCGAGAACGGCCTCGACTACAAGACGAGCCAGGTCACGATCGGCACCGGCGGCAAGCAGGTGCTGTACAACGCATTCGTCGCAACATTGAATCCAGGTGATGAGGTCATCATCCCGGCGCCGTATTGGGTGAGCTATCCCGACATGGTGTTGCTCGCCGGCGGCGAGCCGGTGGAGGTCGCCACCAGCATGGCGGCCGGCTTCAAGATGACGGCGCAGCAGCTCGAGCGCGCGATCACACCAAAGACGAAGTGGGTCCTGTTGAACTCGCCCTCGAACCCGAGCGGCGCGGCCTACACGCGCGCCGAGCTCAAGGCGCTTACCGATGTGCTGGTGAAGCATCCGCATGTGCACGTGATGACCGACGATATGTACGAGCATCTCGTCTACGACGATTTCGTGTTCACGACGCCAGCACAAGTGGAGCCGTCGCTCTATCCGCGCACGTTGACGATCAACGGCTGCTCGAAGGCCTATTGCATGACCGGCTGGCGCATCGGCTATGCCGGCGGCCCGGAGTCATTAATCAAGGCGATGGCAATGATCCAGTCGCAATCGACCTCGAACCCGGCTGCCGTTTCGCAATGGGCGGCCGTGGAAGCGTTGAACGGTCCGCAAGACTTCATCGCCAAGCACAACAAGATCTTTAAGGAACGGCGCGACCTGGTGGTGTCGATGCTCAACCAGTCCAGTGGAATCAAATGCCCGACACCGGAAGGCGCCTTCTATGTCTATCCGTCTTGCGCAGGCACGATGGGCAAGACGACGCCCAGCGGGAAAAAGCTCGCCACCGACGAGGACTTTGTCACCGAGCTTCTCGAGGCCGAGGGCGTTGCAGTCGTGCAGGGCACGGCCTTCGGGCTTGGGCCGGCGTTTCGCATTTCCTATGCGACCAAGACAGAGGATCTGGAAGAAGCCTGCCGGCGCATCCAGCGCTTTTGCGGGAATCTGAAGTAGCGCTTTAGCGTCATTCGGGGGCGCCGCGCCTTCGCGCCGTCCCGGAATGACGAATGCGATGACTTGGCCAAATTCACTATCTCTTATGCAAGGCTTCGCTAATCTGCGGCGATGATTCGCCTCAGGGTTGCAGCCTTCGTTTTTACTGTGATTTTTGCAGGGCCGGCCATTGCGCAGGAGCGCGTCGTGATCGGCACGCAACGCCTGGCCGATAACGGCGCGCTTTTCCTCGCCGCGGCCGAAGGCTACTTCAAGGCCGAAGGCATTGACCTCGGCATGACGGCCTATGAGTCCGGCCAGACGGTGGTCGAGACGCTCGCGTCTGGCACGACTGATTTCGGTCTCGCGAGCTTCACGCCGGCAGCTTTCAACCTCGCGGGCAAAGGCCTTATCAAGGCGATCGCAGGACAAGCGCGCGAGAAACGCTACTACGAGGGCTCGGAAATCGTCGCTTCCAACATCGGTTTTGCGAAAGGCCTGCACAAGTTCGAGGATCTTGCAAACAAATCGATCGCCATCGATGCGCTTGGTTCGGCCTCACACTATCAACTTGAGCAAATTGCCCGCATCAAGAACATCGATATCAGTCGCATGACCATCAAGCCGATGAAGACGCTCGACGCCATTGCGCGTGCGGTCGGGACAGGCGCGGTCGATGCGGCGGTCATGCCTCCGGCATATACGCGCGAGCTTTTGCTAACAAATCAGGTAAAGCTCGTCGGCTGGTATTCCGAACTGGATGAGCAACAGTTGGGCGCGCTGTTCGTTTCTGCAAGGATGATCGCGAGCAGGCGCGCCGTTGTCGAAAAATTTGTGCGTGCTTATCGCCGTGGTGCCGCGGCCTACGCCGATGCGTTGTTGCGCAAGGACCGAAACTCCAAACGAACGGCAGATACCAAATCGCACGAAGCTGCAACGACGATCGCACGCTATGTTTATCCCGATCGCGGCGACACAGGCGCGGCTTCGGTCGAGGCGAGCACCTATTTCATCGAGCCGGAGGCGCGGCTCGATGCAGCAGACATCGAGCGTCAGATCGCCTGGTACAAGGCAAAGGGCTTGATCGACAAGAGTGTCGCCGCGCGCGACGTGGTTGATCCAAGTTTCGTCAAGTAAGGATTTTTGCTAGCCGGCGAAATTCAACCCTTGCCAGTCCCGGTCCCACCTGAGACGATCATGTGACAGGGCCGGGAAACCAGGTCCGACCTCCCGGCCGGCAAGGGAGGTACTTATGGGACAAAACGGCATAAGTCCCAATGGCACGAGGAACCTGGGTCCACGGTGTATTGCGCTGGTGGGCCCGTTCCAAAGCGGCAAAACAACATTGCTAGAGGCTATTCTGGCCCGCACGGGCGCGGTCCAGCGTCAGGGTACGGTGGATGCAGGTAGTACCGTAGGCGATGCCAGCAAGGAGGCGCGCCACCACAAGATGAGCGTGGAGGCGACTTTCGCCACCACCAGTTTCGTGGGCGACAGCTACACGTTTATTGATTGCCCAGGCTCGATCGAATTCATCCAGGACATGCGCAGCGTGCTGCCGGCGATCGACGCCGCAGTGATCGTTTGCGAAGCGGATGAAAAGAAGGTGCCGCAACTCCAGCTGATCCTGCGTGAGCTGGAAGACCAAAACATTCCGCGTTTTCTATTCCTCAACAAAATCGATAAGGCCGACAAACGCGTTCGCGAGACCATCAAGTTGTTGCAGCCGGCTTCGCGGGTCCCATTGTTACTGCGGCAAATTCCGATCTGGAACGGCGACATTATCTCCGGCTTTGTCGATCTCGCGCTTGAGCGCGCCTATGTCTACAAGGAACACGCGCCATCGGAGATCATCGAGATCAAGGGAGAGAACGTCGACCGCAAGAAGGAAGCGCGCTTCACTATGCTGGAGACGCTGGCTGACCACGACGACCAGTTGATGGAGCAATTGCTGGAGGATATCGAGCCACCGCGCGACAAAGTCTTCGACGATCTCGCCAAGGAACTTCGCGATCGCATTGTATGTCCGGTTCTCCTCGGCGTTGCTACGCGAAGCAATGGCGTGCTTCGTTTGTTGAAGGCGCTACGGCATGAAGCGCCGGGTGCGAGCGAAACGGCGGAGCGCTTGGGCGTCAAAGTGGGTAGCGACGCCATAGCGCTGGTGCTCAAAACCTTCCACACCACGCATGGTGGAAAAATGTCGATCGCTCGTTTGCTCGCAGGTCAGGCGGGCGACGGCACGACGCTCGTGACATCGACCGGTGAGGCAGGCCGTGTTTCTGGCGTATTCAAGTTGATGGGTCAGCACTTTGAGAAACGCGGTCAGGCGACCGTTGGCGAGACGATCGCGCTAGGCAAGCTCGACCACGCCAAAACGGCTGACACGCTTTCGTCCGGCAAACAGCCGCTCGCGCCGCTCGTGCAGGCCAAGCCGTATCTGCCGGTATTGGCGATCGCCGTGCAAGCCAAGGAACGCAAGGACGACGTCAAGCTCGGCCCGGCATTCACCAAGCTGACCGAAGAAGACCCTTCGCTCACCGTCGTGCATAACGCCGAGACCCACGAAGTGGTGATCTGGGGCCAGGGCGAAATGCATTTGCGCGTTGCGGCCGAGCACCTCGCCGATCGCTTCATGGTGCCGGTTTCGACGCGGCCGCCCGCGGTCGGCTATCGCGAAACCATCCGCAAGGCGGTTACCCAGCGCGGCAGGCACAAAAAGCAGTCGGGTGGGCACGGCCAATTCGGCGATGTCATGCTGGAGATCAAGCCGCTGCCGCGCGGCAGTGGATTCAAGTTTGAGGATCGGATCACGGGCGGCGTCGTGCCGCGAAATTACATTCCCGCGGTTGAAGAAGGCGTCCTGGACGCGCTCAAACACGGCCCGCTCGGCTTTCCTGTGGTCGATCTAT
This sequence comes from Pseudolabrys sp., assembly GCA_049674125.1. GTDB lineage: Bacteria > Pseudomonadota > Alphaproteobacteria > Rhizobiales > Xanthobacteraceae > Pseudolabrys. Next base: position 7,192 of record JBATYN010000114.1, read on the forward strand.
CGGTCGCTTTGATCGACGGCTCGTATCACACGGTGGACTCCTCAGATCAGGCTTTCCGCACCGCCGGGCGCATCGGCATTGTCGAAGGTCTGACTCAGTGCCAACCGGTCCTCCTCGAACCGATCCATCTGGTGGAAATCGTTTGTCCGACCGAAGCGACGGCAAAAATGAACGCCATATTGTCGGGCCGGCGGGGACAGATTCTCGGCTTCGACACCCGCGAAGGCTGGGACGGTTGGGACATGGTGCGCGCACAAATGCCGGAGGCGGAGATCGGTGACCTGATTATCGAGGTGCGTTCGGCTACTGCGGGCGTCGGATCATTCATTTTCAAGTTCGACCACATGGCCGAGCTGACGGGCCGTAACGCCGACCAGATCATCGCGGCGCGGCGCGCAGCCGAATAAATACGCCGTAAAAAGCCCTGTCGCGGTCGCGGGTGCGACCGCAACAATTTTCGACATTCCGGTAATCAGATAAAAAGCAGCTTTGCAGGCAACCCGCCCTTGTTAACTGTGCAGGCGCTGCGATCCCGCAAAATCTGTTTCGCGCGCAAGTCAGGTGCCAAGACAGACGCCAAGATAGATGCGTTGCGTTCGATGTGCGGGAACAACAGCAGTGCTACAAGAGTTACGCAATCTATTTTCATCAGGGCCGGCTCCTTATGCCGACCCGAAATCGCCAATTCCACTTGGCGAAGTGCTCCGCCGAGATTGGTTTGAGCTTTGGTACCAGCCTAAGATCGAACTGAAGACGATGCATCTCGTCGGCGCCGAGGCGCTGGTGCGCGCGCGTCATCCCATCCGCGGCATCGTTCCACCCGCACTGTTCCTACCCGATGCCAGCGAAGACGAAATGCATGCACTCACCGAGCGAGTCATTCTGACTGCGCTTGGCGATTGGGAAAGTTTCGCCGAATGCGGCGTACCGATAAAACTTGCGGTCAATGTGCCGGTATCGGCGCTCGTCAAGCTGCCAATCCCGCAGATGTTGCGCGAGGCCCGTCCGCTCGCAGAGAGCTGGCCGGGAATGACGCTGGAAGTGACCGAAGATCAGATCATCCATGACCTCGACCTCGCCAAAGATGTTGCCGACGCACTGAAGGTGCTGAAATGCGATCTATCGGTCGACGACTTCGGCGCCGGCTATTCCTCGCTTGTCCGTCTAAAACAGTTGCCTTTCAGCGAGCTCAAGATTGATCGCAGTTACGTCGCGAATTGCAACGCGGACCATTTCAATGGGGGGCTGTGCGAGACAATCGTCGAGCTGGGCCGCCGCTTTGGATTGAGGACCGTGGCAGAGGGCATTGAAACAACACACGAGAGTCACAAGCTGCAATCCATCGGCTGCCAGGTCGGGCAGGGCTATCTGTTCGCCAAACCGATGCCGAAATCCCAGCTTATCGGCCTGTTGCGCAGGCGTGTGATGGGTGCCTCTGCGCCCGGTGCAATATACGGGCGTCTGGCGCTAACCTAGACCCTTTCAAGATCTCATCGCGGTCCAAGCTGGGTTTCCTCTCTCGTCCGTGGCTTGCCAGCGAACGCGGCGCCCCGTACTTCTGGAGTGGATTGCGCGGGAGGCCTGCCTCATGAACGTTATTCGCCGTCGCGGTTGGCATATTCCCGACCGTCTGGCCACCCCCGAGTATTTGGCGTTCAGTCGCCGTAATTTTCTGGCAGGCGGGGTGGCCGCGCTTGCGCTCGGGCCATACGCCGCGAATGCGCAACGGCTGTCCGATGTGTCCAAGCTGCCCGATCCGAGCGTCGACCTCTATCCCGCCAAACATAACGAGAAATATGTGCTCGATCGGCCGATCACCGACGAAAATATCAACGGCAACTACAACAATTTCTATGAGTTCGGTACGTCGAAAACGGTCACCGCCGCTGCGCAAGCGCTGCCGATCCGCCCGTGGACTGTAAAAATTGACGGTATGGTTGAAAAGCCGATGGAGGTCGGCATCGACGATCTCATCCGCAAGCTGACTCTGGAAGAACGCACCTATCGCCACCGTTGCGTCGAGGCCTGGGGCATGGCGATTGCATGGACCGGGTTCCCGTTCGCAAAACTGGTCGACTTCGCGCGCCCGCTCGGCTCGGCACAATACGTGCAGATGGAAACGTTCCTGGATCCGAAAATAGCACCCGGCCAGCGCCAGCCCTGGTATCCGTGGCCCTATGTCGAAGGCGTCACGATGGCGGAAGCGACGAACGAGCTCGCGTTTCTTGTCACCGGTGCATACGGCCATCCGCTCGCGCGGCAACATGGCGCCCCGTTGCGTTTGGCGTTGCCCTGGAAATACGGATTTAAATCTATCAAGTCGATCGTGCGTTTCAGCTTCACCGACAAGCATCCGAGGGGGATGTGGGAGGCTTTGCAGCCCGCCGAATACGGCTTCTGGGCCAACGTCAATCCGGAAGTGCCGCATCCGCGGTGGAGTCAGGCGAGCGAAGAAATCATCGGGACGGGAGAGCGGCGCCCGACGCTTCTATTCAACGGTTACGGCGATTACGTCGCCGGGCTCTACAAAGGCAAGGACAACGAGCGCCTTTGGGCGTGAGGCGCCATAGCGCTGTACGGCGGCTATGAGCAGGAGTATTGTCCTGTCCGCGGAAACCCCGGAGGCTTCCATGTCCACCACTCAACAAACCGGCATTCAAGCCATGCAGCGCGCGGCCGCGGCTGCGCTTCGTGAGCACTGGGTGCTCTTTCTCGTTGAAGGTGTCGTGCTGCTGGTCCTGGGCGCGACGGCCGTTGTTCTGCCGCCGATCGCCACTTTGGCAGTGACGATCCTGTTCGGCTGGCTGTTCCTTGTGAGCGGGGTGGTCGGCCTATTCACCAGTTTCTGGATGCGGCACGCGCCGGGTTTCTGGTGGTCGCTGTTGTCGGCTGCCCTTGGTATTGTCGTCGGCGCGATGCTGCTTGGATCACCACTGGTGGGCGCACTTTCGTTGACGCTGGTGTTGATCGCGTTCTTCCTCATCGAAGGTGTGGTCTCGATTATGTTCGCGCTTGATCACAAGCGCGAATTGTCCGGCCAATGGGGCTGGATGCTGATGAGCGGGCTCATCGATCTCGTGCTGGCAGTTATGATTTTCGCCGGCCTGCCCAGCACCGCATCCTGGGCAGTAGGCCTTCTGGTTGGCATTAACATGATCTTCGGCGGCACCGCGCTGATTGCGATGGCGCTGCACGCCCGAAAATCGGCTTAGCAGCTTAGGTTTCCACCTCGCCCGCTTCCACCTCAGCGAGCTTTGCGCGCCAGTCGGCGCGCTTGAGCACGAATGCGTAGGCCGATAGCGCGAGCAGGGTGATGCTGACCAGCATCAAGCCAAGTGAGATCGGCCGGCTGAAGAAAATAAAATAGTTGCCGTTCGACATGATCAGCGACTGGCGCAGACTTTGCTCGAGGATTGGCTAGATCACCAGGCCCAGCACCAGCGGAGCGGGGTCGAAATCGAATTTGCGAAGTGCATAGCCCAGCACTCCCATGATCAACATGATCCAGACGTCGACGATCGAGTTGTTCGTCTCATAGACGCCGATGATGCAGAACATGATGATCAGCGGATAGAGATAGGCGTACGGAATGCGCAGCACGGTCACGAACACGCTGACCAGCGGCAGATTCAGCGCGAGCAGCATCAGGTTGCCGACATACATCGACGCGACGAAGCCCCAGAACACGTCGGGATGGTCATTGACCAGAGTCGGTCCCACCGACACGCCGTGAATCATGAGCGCGCCAATCAGGACTGCAGTGATCGGGCTCGTCGGGATGCCGAGCGCGAGCAGCGGTACGAACGCGCCGGTTGAGGCGGCGTTGTTGGCGGTCTCCGGTCCGGCGACGCCGGCAACGGCGCCCTTGCCGAATTGTTCTGGGTGCCTCGAGACGCGCTTCTCCAGAGCATAGGAGAGGAAGCTGGAAATAATATGTGCCGACCCGGGGATAATGCCGATGATAAAGCCCAAAACCGTGCCGCGCGTAATCGGCAGTGCAGCCTCGCCCCATTCCTTCTTGGTTGGCAACAGGTCGCGGAGCCGCGGCGTAATGATGTCCTTCACCGCATCGGCGCTTGGCGTCGAGAGGATTTCCCCGAGCCCGAACAATCCGACCGCGACCGGCACAATGCCGATGCCGTCGCCCAACTCGGCAAGGTTGAAACTGTAGCGGAAATGGCCCGTCATGTTGTCGATACCGATCATGCCGAGCAGGAGCCCGAGGCCGGCCATCAGCAGCGTCCGGATCAGCGAGGACGAGGACATATAGGCGAGGAAAATCAGGCCGAGTAAGAGCAGGGCGGTGTATTCCGGCGGCCCAAACCGCACGGCCAGTGTCGCGAGCGGTGGCGCGACGACGGTGAGCACAATCACGCCGAACGTGCCGCCAATCCAGGAGCCGACCGCAGCGATGCAGAGTGCAGCGCCGGCGCGGCCTTTCTTGGCCATGGCGTAACCATCGATGCATGTCATTACCGACGAAGCCTCGCCGGGGATGCGCATCAGGATCGATGTGGTGGAGCCGCCATATTGCGAACCGTAATAAATGCCGGCCAGCATAATGATCGCCTGCGTGGCGTTCAGCCCGAAGGTCACCGGCAACAGGATGGAGATGCCCGCGAGCGGACCGATGCCCGGCAGCACGCCGACAAGCGTACCGACCAGGCAACCGAGGAACGCGTACCACGCGTTGGCCGGCTGCAAGGCAACCGAGAAGCCGAGATAGAGGCTATGAAGAGTTGTTTCCACGGTGATCCTAGAATCCGAACGGCCCGGGTTCGAGCGGTGTTTTGAGTACGTACACGAACAAAATGTAGGTCGTTACAACGACGCCTAAGCTGTAGGCGGTGGCCGGCAGCAATCGTCGCCGCTCGATGACGACAAGCAATGTGAAGATCAACAGAACGTTCGTTGTGAGGAAGCCTAAGGGTTCAAACAAAGCGATCGCCGCCGTGGTGATCGCAACGACGAGGGCCGCATGCTTGGCGTCGCCCCATGAGAGCGTCGCGAACACTTTGCTCTCTTTTGCGCGTAGCGCCAGCACCAGCCCGAAGAAAATGGTCAGGCCCGCGACAATTTTTGGCAGGAATCCGGAGCCCGGCAGCGACAGGTTGCCCATCGGCAGGTCGCCGCTGAGCGCGATCACCAGCGTGCCGAAGATGATGAAGAATGCACCTGCAACATGATCGGCGCGTAGAGTCATTACTCGTCCTTGCTAGTGATAAATAAACGGGAGTCCCCATGCGGGGCTCCGGTGACAGATGATGTCATCCTTGCACGCGGCCGATGACGTTGATGGCGTCTTCTTGACGCTTGGCATCAGCGGCCCAGAACTTCGCAAACTCTGGTTGGTCCATATACGCCAGTTCCTGGCCGAGGTTGTCGAGAGTATCCAGAAACTGCTTGCTATGCGCGGCCTTTTCGATGGCCTGCCGCAATGTGTTGACGATGAGGGCGGGCGTGCCCTTCGGCGTAAAGATGCCTACCCAGAAATAATATTCAAGATCGTAGCCCTGCTCCTTGAACGTCGGCACGTCGGGCAGCGATTTGGCGCGCTTGCCGCTCGAGACCGCCAGCGCGTTCACTTTTCCGGCGCGGATATGCGGCAAAGCGATCGATGTTGGAGACAGGAAAAAACTGACATTGCCGCCAAGCACAGCAGTGACCGCCGGGCCGCCACCGTTGGTCGGCAGGTGCCGCATTTGCAGATCGCCGGCCGCTTTCGCGAACAACACCGTTGGAATGTGCGACGCGCCATATAAACCCGACGAACTGTAGAGCAATTTGTTTGGGTTGGCCTTGGCGTCCGCGACCAGATCCTTGAGGGTTTTGTACGGCAAGTCCTTGTTGGCGATCATCACGATCGGATCGGCGACAATGCGAGCGATAGGGATGAAATCGGCGTTGGTGAATTTCGGTGTCCGGCCGAACAATTTGTCGACCGCCGCAAAACCGGAAATCGACACGATGTGGGTGAGCAACGTGTAGCCGTCAGGCTTGGCGGCGGCAACAAATTGCGCGCCGACGGCACCGGCGGCTCCCGCTTTGTTTTCGAGCACCACGGGTTGCTTGAGCACGACCTCAAGCGCTGCATCCAACGGGCGGGTGATTGTGTCGCTGACGCCGCCCGGCGGAAACGGACTGACCACGGTGATGGCGTGCGAAGGATAGGCTTCTTCCGCGATTGAGTGGCCCGATGCCAGCGTGGCGGCGGACGCAGTGGTACCGACGACGAAACTACGACGATCCATTTTCCTCCCCCTCTGTTGCTGACGCCGGTTGACCCCGGCTTATTGACTAGACGCCTTGTTACCCCTGCACACGGCCGATCGCCAAGACAGCGTCGTCGGTGCGCTTTCCGTCGATGTCCCAGAATTTTTGAAAATCGGGGCCGTCGAGATAGGCGAGTTCCTGGCCCGTATTCGCGAGCGCGGTTTTAAACTGATCGGAATGCGCAGCCTTCATGATCGCGTCCCGCAAGGTCAGTGTGATCGGTTGAGGCGTCGCCTTAGGCGCGAAAATGCCGACCCAAAGATAATATTCGGTATCGTAACCAAGCTCCTTGAGCGTCGGGACGTCGGGCAATTCCTTGGAGCGAGTTGCGCTGAACACGGCGAGCGGGCGCAGCTTGCCGGCCTTGATGTGTGGAAGCGTCGCGGAAACCGATTGCGTGGTGCACTGGGCGTTGTTGCCGAGGATCGCGGTGATGGCCGGTCCGCCGCCGTTGGTCGGTAAGTGACGCAACTTCAGTCCACCGGCGGCTTTGTCGAGCAGAGCGAGCGGCAGGTGGGTTGCGCCATAAAGCCCACCCGAGCTGAAAACGAGCGTATCGGGGCGTTTTTTGACGTCCTCGATGAATTCCTGCGCGGTCTTGTAGGGCTGTTGATCATTGACCAGCAGCACAACCGGGTCGGCGACAATCCGCGCCAGCGGGATGAAGTCGGAACGCGACGTTTTCACTGCGCGCCCGAACAATTTGTCGACCTCGGCATACCCGGAAATGCCGGTGTTATGCGACAGCAGCGTGTATCCGTCCGGCTTGGCACTGGCGACGACTTGTGCACCGACTTGCCCGGCGGCGCCGGCCTTTGTTTCGACGACCACCGGCTGCTTCAGGATCGGCTCCATCATGCTCGCGAGCGGCCGCGTTACGATGTCGTTGATGCCTCCTGGTGGAAACGCATTGATGATCGTAATCGCGTGCGACGGAAACGTCTCCTGCGCGAAAACCGGCCCTGCGGCGATAACTGCGGTCGTGCCGGCAATGAAACTACGGCGATCCATCGTGATCCTCCGAAACTTTGAAAGCAAACTGTTGGCGACGCTTTAACCTTGCACGCGGCCGATTGCGTGCACTGCTGCTTCGACGCGTTTGGCGTCCTCGTCCCAGAATTTTGCGACTGCGGCTTGATCGAGGAAGGCGACTTCGTCGCCGATGTTGCCGATTGCGGTTTTGAACTGGTCGTCTGCGGCTGCCTTCTTGATGGCCTCGCCCAGCGTCTTGACGATCGGTGCCGGTGTATTCTTCGGCGCGAAAACGCCGACCCATAATGAGAACTCGACATCGTAGCCGAGTTCTTTCAGCGTCGGGACATCGGGGAGCGAAGCTGCGCGCTGCGAACCGAAGCAGGCGAGCGCGCGCACTTTACCCGCCTTCATCTGACCGCTCGCCGCAGCGATCGCTGACACCAGCACTTGCGAATTGTTTCCGAGAAGGGCGGTGAGCGCCGGTCCACCGCCGTTGGTCGGCAGGTGCTTCATCTTGATGCCGGCGGCTTGCATGAATAGCGCGGTCGGCAGATGCAGCGCACCGTAAAGGCCTGACGAGCTGAAGATC
>JBATYN010000115.1:0-3662 GCA_049674125.1 Pseudolabrys sp.
CTTTTGGTGGATAGCCGGCCTTGAGTTTTTCACTGCCCTTTTGCAGCCGCGCGTAAACAAAATCGCCGGTGATATCGGCGATGGCCGGGTAAGTGTCGTGCTCGGCAAAAACGACGGGAATCTCGAAAATCCGAAGCAGCGCAATGAAAGCCGCAGTCTTGAAGCTGTCATGCCGCACTTCGACCACGTGACGCAGCGGACGGCCGTCGAAAGTCTTCGGCAACAATTCAAGAAAACCGCCAAAATCAGCTTCATCAAATTTTTTGGTCGGCGCGAATTGCCAAAGGAGGGGCCCGAGGTGGGTGTCGAGTTCCGTAATACCGGAATCGAGAAAGCGCTTGATCGAATCTCCCGCCTCTTTGAGGACGCGGCGATTGACTGCGTAGCGGGGGCCCTTCAGCGAGAAAATAAATTGCTCTGGAACTTCGGATGCCCACTTGCGGAAGGTGGTGCGGCTTTGCGTCCGGTAGAAAGTGCCGTTGACTTCGATCGAGGTCAGGTGGGCGGCGGCGTAGGCGAGTTCGCGCGCGTGAGGCAAACTCTTCGGATAGAAGACCCCGCGCCACGGCTCGTAGGTCCAGCCCCCAATTCCGACGTAGACGTTGCCCTGACGCTTTGTCATGCAGGTGTCATGTCGGCGGTGTAATGTGATTTGCAAGTGGCGATGTGTATTTTGGTCGCCACGACGGCCACTGCGATGAGGCGACGCCGGATGAACGCGCGCCCTTTCGTTTGTGGTCGTTTCCTTTTGCGCTTTTTTCCAACAGGCTGTCGCTACAAGCAGAAGGCCCGGGATTTTTCCCGGGCCTCCGCATTTTATTGAACGTTGGAAAGACGGACTAGAAGTCCATGCCGCCCATGCCGCCGCCGCCCGGCATTGCCGGAGCCGCGCTCTGCTTCTTCGGCAGTTCCGCGACCATCGCTTCGGTGGTGATCAGGAGGCCGGCGACAGATGCCGCGCCCTGGATCGCTGAACGCACGACCTTGGTTGGATCGATCACGCCCTTGGTGACGAGGTTGCCGTATTCGCCGGCCTGCGCGTCATAGCCGTAGGAGTACTGATCCCTCTCCATGATCTTGCCGACCACGACGGAGCCATCGGCACCGGCATTGGTTGCGATCTGGCGGGCAGGAGCCTGGATCGCCTTGCGGACGATCTCGACGCCGTGCTTCTGGTCTTCGTTTTCGGTTTTGACGCGCTTGAGTGCGTCCACCGAACGCAGCAGGGCGACACCGCCACCCGGCAGGATGCCTTCTTCCACCGCGGCTCTGGTCGCATGCAGCGCGTCATCGACGCGATCCTTGCGCTCCTTCACCTCGATCTCGGTGGCGCCGCCAACGCGAATCACCGCAACGCCGCCAGCCAGCTTGGCCAGCCGCTCCTGCAGCTTCTCACGGTCGTAGTCCGAGGTAGTTTCCTCGATCTGCGCCTTGATCTGCGATACGCGGCCTTCGATGTCGGCCTTCTTGCCGGCACCGTGCACGATGGTGGTGTTTTCCTTGTCGATCATCACCTTCTTGGCGCGGCCGAGCATGTTGATCGTGACGTTCTCGAGCTTGATGCCGAGATCTTCACTGATCGCCTGGCCACCGGTGAGGATGGCGATGTCCTGCAGCATCGCTTTGCGGCGGTCGCCGAAGCCCGGCGCTTTCACCGCTGCGACCTTGAGGCCACCGCGCAGCTTGTTGACGACGAGCGTGGCAAGAGCCTCGCCCTCGACGTCCTCGGCCACGATGAGAAGCGGCTTGCCGGTCTGCACGACCGACTCGAGCAGCGTGAGCAATTCCTGCAGGCCCGAAAGTTTCTTTTCGTAAATGAGGATGTAGGGGTCCTCCATCTCCGTCCGCATCTTGTCGGCATTGGTGATGAAGTAGGGGGAGATGTAGCCACGGTCGAACTGCATGCCTTCGACCACGTCGAGTTCGGTCTCAAGGGACTTTGCCTCTTCGACCGTGATCACGCCCTCGTTGCCGACTTTCTGCATCGCCTTGGCAAGGAAGTCGCCGATTTCGCGATCGCCGTTGGCGGAGATAGTGCCGACCTGGGCGATCTCTTCATTCGACGTGACCTTCTTGGTGTTCTTCTGAAGGTCAGCCACGATAGCTTCGACCGCAAGGTCGACGCCGCGCTTGAGATCCATCGGGTTCATGCCTGCGGCAACAGCCTTGGCGCCTTCCCGTACGATCGCCGCGGCCAGAACGGTCGCGGTTGTGGTGCCGTCGCCGGCGGTGTCGGAGGTGCGCGAAGCAACCTCGCGCACCATCTGCGCGCCCATATTTTCGAACTTGTCTTCAAGCTCGATTTCCTTCGCGACCGTCACACCGTCCTTGGTGATGCGCGGAGCGCCGAAAGATTTATCGAGCACGACGTTGCGGCCCTTCGGGCCGAGCGTCACCTTCACCGCGTTCGCGAGGATGTCGACGCCGCGCAGCATGCGGTCGCGGGCATCGACGGAAAATCTAACCTCTTTAGCAGCCATTGTTCGTGTTCCTCTGATCTAGATTTCGGATCGGCAGCCTTAGGCGGCCTTCTTCTTGGCGACAGCGCCGCCTTCGATCACGCCCATGATGTCGGACTCCTTCATGATCAGGAGATCCTGGCCGTCGATCTTCACTTCAGTGCCCGACCACTTGCCGAACAGCACGGTGTCGCCGGTCTTGAGGTCAATCGGGATCAGCTTGCCGTTTTCGTCGCGGCCACCCGGGCCGACGGCGACGATTTCGCCCTGCGAGGGCTTCTCTTTGGCGGTGTCGGGAATGATGATGCCACCGGCAGTTTTTTCCTCGGCATCGATGCGCTTGACGACGACGCGATCGTGAAGCGGACGGAACTTCATGGCAGTCCTCCTAAATTATTGAACGATCTAGTTTTTTGGTAGCTGACTAGTCCCCCTGCAAGCACCTAGACGCCACATGGGTGGCAGTATTTTTACCCGCAAGGGGGATGAGGAATTTTTTTAGCACTCATTTGCGGTGAGTGCCAACAATTCTTGAAAAGCCTGTCGCTTCAATGGTTAACGGCGACGTGATGGGAACAGCTTTTGAGCCCACCGCGTTACCTCTCGCTGTCGCATCCGCGGCCCGCCGAGGCTGTTAGCAGGCGAACCATTTTGCTGCTACTGCCTTGATTTTAAACAACTTGTTTACCTTTTCGGCTTGCAATGGGGAGTGCCGGAAATGGAAACTTCAAGTCCGAGTCGAGACGGAGGACGCGAATGGTTTCAAAGGATTTCCGTAAACAAGTCAGTGGTTTTGGCCTGACGACCGCGCACATTCTGTATCGGCGTCCCGATCATCGCTGGCTGCTACAGTCCTACGTCTGGCAGAACTACGATCTCTTCCCTGAATTTCCCGAACTCCAGCGGTTCCTGGCCTTCTGGCAGGAGAAGCTCGAAGGCCCGCTGCATTCGGTGCAGGTCGCGCATTGCAAGCTGATCAAGCCTGCGGAACTCAAGGCGATCAGCGGGGAATTTCGGCTGCACTGAGTCCTGCGCGATTTTGTGGGGAATGCCATCTTCCGCTCGTCCCCCGCGCAAGCGGGGACCCAGCGCTGGATTCCCGCTTGCGCGGGAATGAGCGGAGTGTGGTGCACGCGCGTTCTTCCGCTCACGATTCCCAGATTCAATTGTCAAACAGCCAACGCTCCGCCACCCGTATTCTTT
>JBATYN010000116.1:0-7453 GCA_049674125.1 Pseudolabrys sp.
CGTGCTGGAGCGATTCTTTGGCAGGGATCACGAAGCCGCCACAAGAATTATGTTGCATGTGCATCATCACGGGATCGGCGAATGCGGTGTCTATACTTATGAAGTTGCAGAGACCAAGGTCACACAGGTGATGGACTTTGCACGCAAACATCAGCATCCTTTGCAATGCGTGATGGAAAAAAAGTGAGTCTCCGGGAGGGACGCTCGATACAAATGGGACTGGACCTGTAAATGCCGACATTCTCCCGCAGCCTGGAACAATCGCTGCACCGCGCGCTCGCGCTCGCCAATGAGCGCCACCACGAATACGCGACGCTTGAGCATTTGTTGCTGGCGCTGATCGACGACCAAGATGCTTCGGCGGTGATGCGCGCGTGCAATGTCGATCTGGACAAGTTGCGGCGCAGTCTGACCGCTTATCTCGAATCAGAACTCGAAAATCTGATTACCGATGGCGCCGAAGATTCCAAGCCGACCGCCGGCTTCCAGCGCGTGATTCAGCGTGCGGTTATTCATGTGCAGTCCTCGGGACGTGAGGAGGTCACAGGCGCCAATGTGCTGGTGGCTATTTTTGCCGAACGCGAAAGCCATGCAGCGTATTTCCTGCAAGAACAGGACATGACGCGCTACGACGCGGTGAATTATATCAGCCACGGCATCGCCAAACGGCCCGGCCTGTCAGAGTCGCGCCCGGTGCGGGGCGTCGAGGAGGAAGCCGACACCAAGGGCGGAGACGAACCGAAGAAAAAAGGTGACGCGCTCGAAGCCTATTGCGTCAATCTCAACAAGAAGGCCAAGGACGGAAAGATCGATCCGTTGATCGGCCGCGATTCCGAAATCAACCGCACGATCCAGGTTCTTTGCAGACGGCAGAAGAACAACCCGCTCTTCGTCGGAGAGGCCGGTGTCGGCAAGACCGCGATTGCCGAAGGGCTGGCGCGTCGAATCGTGCATGGTGAAGTGCCGGAGGTGCTCAAGGGCGCGACGGTGTTTGCGCTCGATATGGGCACGTTGCTCGCCGGCACACGCTATCGCGGCGATTTCGAAGAGCGTCTCAAACAAGTTATCAAAGAGATCGAAGCCTACCCCGGCGCGATCATGTTCATCGATGAGATCCACACTGTAATCGGCGCCGGCGCGACTTCCGGCGGCGCGATGGATGCATCCAATCTGCTCAAGCCGGCGCTCGCGTCCGGTACGATCCGGTGCATCGGCTCGACGACTTACAAGGAATACCGCCAGTATTTCGAGAAGGATCGCGCCCTGGTTCGGCGATTCCAGAAGATCGACGTCAACGAGCCAACCGTTGCCGATGCGATCGAAATCTTGAAGGGGCTAAAGCCCTATTTCGAGGAATATCACAAGCTCAAATACACAAGCGAGGCCATCAAGGCCGCGGTAGAATTATCGTCACGTTACATCCACGATCGTAAATTGCCCGACAAGGCGATTGACGTGATCGATGAATCCGGAGCGGCGCAGATGTTGCTGCCGGAAAATCGTCGGAAGAAAACCATCGGCATCAAGGAGATCGAAACGACGATCTCGACGATGGCGCGCATTCCGCCGAAGACGGTGTCGAAGGACGATGCCGCGGTACTGCAGCATCTCGAGAACACCTTGAAGACAGTCGTTTACGGCCAGGACAAGGCGATCGAGTCTCTTTCGGCTTCGATCAAACTCGCGCGCGCAGGGTTGCGGGAGCCGGAAAAGCCCATCGGCTGCTATCTGTTCTCCGGTCCGACCGGCGTCGGCAAGACCGAGGTTGCGAAACAGCTCGCTGTTTCTCTTGGCGTTGAGCTGATCCGCTTCGATATGTCGGAATACATGGAGCGGCACACCGTTTCACGTTTGATCGGCGCCCCTCCGGGCTATGTCGGTTTCGACCAAGGTGGTCTGCTAACGGATGGTGTCGATCAGCATCCGCATTGCGTGCTGTTGCTCGACGAGATTGAGAAAGCGCATCCCGATCTGTTCAATGTGCTGCTACAGGTCATGGATCACGGCAAGCTGACGGACCACAACGGCAAGCAGGTCGACTTCCGCAATGTCATTCTGATTATGACGACAAATGCGGGTGCTTCCGACCTTGCCAAGCAGGCCTATGGCTTTACTCGGACCAAGCGGGAAGGCGACGACCAGGAAGCGATTAGCAAGATGTTCGCGCCGGAATTCCGCAATCGGCTCGATGCGACCATCACCTTCGCGCATCTCTCCCAAGAGATTATCGCCAAGGTGGTCGAGAAGTTCGTGCTGCAACTTGAGGCTCAGCTCGGCGATCGCAACGTCACAATCGAGCTATCGGATGAGGCGAGCCGATGGCTGATTGCCAATGGTTACGATGAGCTAATGGGTGCGCGGCCGATGGCGCGCGTGATCCAGGAGCACATCAAGAAGCCGCTCGCAGACGAAGTGCTTTTCGGCCATCTGAAGGCCGGCGGGCACGTGCGTGTGGTCGTCGACAAGGACGAACAGGGGCGGGACAAGCTCGGATTCCAATTCCTTGACGGTCCGGTAACGCCCAAGCCGGAGAAATTGCCGGCGGCGCGGCCAAAGGCCAAGCGACGTGCGTCGCCGCGTCCTAAACCAAAGCGAGGTTCGGTGCCGAAGGTGCCGCTGGCCAAAGTCTAAGCCTCTCGCGACAAACATCTGCAGGGCCGGGCTCTACGCCCGGCCTTCGAATTTTGCAGGTGCCGCATGCCATGCGAGATAGTTGCGGGCGCCTTTACGCTATGAGACAGGTGTGAGGCGTCCATGCCAGCACCCATGTCATTTTCATCTTCAGCCGCCGCTTATGCCCATGGCGTAAAATCGGCGCTCTTGTCGGTTTTCTCTCTCGTGCTGATGGGCACCTATATCGGCATGGGCGCATTGGCCCATGACGTCGGCGCTTCGTCCTTGTGGCTTGCGTTATCGACGATCCTCGTTTGGGCGGCGCCCGCGCAGCTGATCATGATATCCGCGCTCGGAAGCGGGGGGACGCTTTTCGAAGTAGCGCTCGCGGTTACTTTGAGCGCAACAAGACTTTTTCCGATGGTGGTGGCGCTGCTGCCGCTGTTGCGCGGGCCCGGTACGCGCCTTCGTGACATGCTTCTCCCTACACACTTTACCTCGATCAGTATGTGGGTTGAGTCCTTGCGCTTGCTGCCGGCTGTGCCGCGCGAGCATCGCATCGCGTTCTGCAACGGACTTTCTTCCGGATACATGGGGACAGCGGTGACGTCTGGTTTTGCCGGTTATTACCTTGCGGCGGGGCTTCCGCCGTTGTTGGCCGGGGTGCTGCTGTTTTTGACCCCGATGTCATTCTTCCTTTCGACCGTGAACAACGCCCGGATGATGGCCGATAAGGTTGCGCTGGTGCTCGGTCTCGCGCTCGGTCCCTTGCTCGCATATTGGCACGTACAACTCGATCTGATGTGGACCGGTGTGATCGGAGGCACGTTTGCCTATGCCTTTCATCGTGTGCGCGAGGCTACACAATGAAGGCGGCCGTCGTCGAACTCGGACCTTATCTCGTCCTAATTTTGGTGGGCTTTTTGCCCAACGAGGTGTGGCGGGTTGTGGGATTGATGACGGCGCGTGGCCTCAATGAGGATTCCGAGCTCGTTATCTGGTCGCGAACCGTCGCAACTGCGCTTTTGGCTGGGGTGATTGCCAAACTGATCTTGTTCTCAAGTGGGGAACTCGCAAACGTTCCGCTTCTCGTGCGGATCGGGGCTGCGATCTTCGCTTTTGTCAGCTATCTGGGGACGAAGCGGTCCGTTTTTGCCGGCGTCATTGCGGGAGAAGTGGCATTGCTGCTCGGCGGGTTCTTTTTCGGACGCTAAGATCAAACCTCAGCCATGGCCGCGGCAAGTTTCTTGGCATTTTCGGCCAGGACGTCCGGCTTTTCTTTCTCGCTTGCCGGCGGCTTCATGGTCACGCCGGCTTTGCGTGGAATAACGTGCAGGTGCAAGTGGAATACGACTTGTCCTCCGGCGCCCTCGTTGAATTGCTGAATGGTGATGCCATCCGCTGAAAATGCCTTGATGGCCGCCTTGGCGACTTTTTGCGCCACCATTGCTACGTGTGCGAGGTCGTCGGCGCCAATGTCGAGGATGTTGCGGGCAGGCGCTTTCGGCAGCACCAGCGTATGGCCGGGCGACCGCGGCATGATGTCGAGGAATGCGAGCGTTTTGTCGTCTTCAAAGACCTTATAGCAGGGCAGCTCGCCACGCAGAATTTTGGCGAAGATATTATTTGGGTCGTAATTCGGCATCGACTCCCCCGGAATATTTCACGGTATCGGGATGGTGCTTATTCCTGTTCGACCAAATCCTTGCGGAATGGCGCGGCCGCCGCAAGCTCTTCTGCTGCGGCCTGTACATAAAGGCGTTCACGCGAAAGATAGTCAGCGACGGCGCGGCGCAACGCCGGATTTGCGATGAAATGGGCAGAATAGGTGGTGTGGGGCATGTAGCCTCGCGAGAGCTTATGCTCGCCTTGCGCGCCGGCTTCGACCCGTTTCAATCCGTGTGTGATCGCGTAGTCGATGGCCTGATAGTAGCAGATCTCGAAATGCAGAAACGGGTGGTGCTCGATTGTCCCCCAATTGCGGCCGTAGAGTGTATCTACGCCAATGAAATTGATGGCCCCAGCGATCCAGCGGCCGGAACGACGCGCCATGACGAGCAGGATACGGTCACGCATTTTTGTCGCGACGACGGAAAAAAATTCGCGGGTCAGATAGGGGCGGCCCCATTTGCGCGAACCGGTTTCCATATAAAAAGCGAAGAAAGCGTCCCACACCGATTCCGTCAGGTCCTGACCGGTGAGCCAGACGATCTCGACGCCGGCCCTGATCGCCTGATTTCGCTCGCGCCGGATGGTCTTGCGCTTGCGAGAGGAGAGCACCGCGAGGAAATCCTCAAACGAGGCATACCCCGCGTTTTCCCAGTGGAACTGCTGGTCCGTGCGTTGCAGGAAGCCCCGCTTGCCGAGCTCGCGCCATTCCGGCTCAGTCAGGAACGTCACATGCGCGGAGGAGAGTTCGCTCGCAGTCGTGATTTCAATGAGGGCGTCTGCCAAGCCGCCGCGCACGCCTTCCGCCAACGGGCCGGAGGCTGCAAGGAGCCGAGGGCCGGTCACCGGCGTGAATGGCACTGCGACCTGGAGCTTCGGGTAATAGTCGCCGCCAGCACGCTCGAAGGCTTCAGCCCACCCGTGATCAAAGACATATTCGCCACGCGAATGGCTTTTCACGTAGCAGGGCGCAACGCCGAGGAGACCGCCGTCGCGGTTTTCCGCCAGCAGGTGCCGCGGTTGCCAGCCAGTCCGGCCGCCAACTGATGCCGACTCTTCAAGGGACAACAAAAATTCGTGTGAAATAAAAGGGTTACTACAATATGCTCGTGTAGATAACTTCGGGGACGAATTATCCTCATGTGTTAGTTTAATTTCTTCTCCTATCCTAGCGATATCGGGGACCGTACCCGCAGCGCAAAGGTTCCACGCCGCAGCCGGGATCCCGGCGATTGATTGCGAAATACGAATTTGGATTTCAGTGTCGTTCATTGAGGCAACGGTATCCTACCCCGACTTTAAGCCCGATTTCGTCCGAATTTCAGCGGAGCTTGGCCGCGCAGGATGCATGCCGCACAGCGGGCCAGTGGTTGGGGTCTTTGTTTGCCGGCATGCGAGCTTATGGCCTCCAGCCCTCGAATATGATCTGGTCGGCCCAGCGCGTAGCGAGTTTCCGATCTTCTTCGGTGCGGACCGTCCAGGTCAGCAAGGGCAGTCCGAAAAATGTGCGTGCCATGAGTGGGGGAGCCGCTGGCAAATCCTTGACCGAATAAGCGAGAAATTGTGGACGGCTCTGCGGTGCGTGCAATAGCCAAGCCAGGCTTCGCCTTTGCGCGTTCGACAGGCGTTCCCACTCGGTCTCGGAATAGTGCCGTTCGGCGACGATGCCGCGCGTGATAGTTGGTGCAGCCTGTTGCACGGCCTCGATCAATTCCGGGTCGAATGACATCAGTGCGACTGGCCCCGAATAGCCCGAAAGCACCTCCACGGCACGTTTTGCGACCCGCAGATCGCCATCGAAACGGCTCTTGAGTTCAAGGAGAAGCGGCGCCCGGCCGGCAACGAGGTCGCACAATTCGTCTAGCGTAAGGATGCGCGCCGCGCTCGCCTTGAATCGGACGGCCTTGATCTCCGCCGCGGTCATCTCGGCGAGACGGCCGCTGCCTTCCGTTAATCGCCCGAGCGCATCATCGTGATACACCATGGCTTCACCGTCGGCACTGATTTGCAGATCGGTTTCCATGCCGTAGCCGCCAGCAAGTGCGGCGGAAAAGGCCGCCGCCGTGTTCTCGATGGCGCCACTCGGCGCGTCATGGAGGCCGCGGTGGGCAATCGGACGCGCGGTGAGCCATTCGAGTGCAGCCATTGGGGCTTAATTCGGTTTGGGCGTGCTTTTTTTGAAAATCAGTGCATGCTTTTCGGGATCAATTGCTGGAAATCTCGAAGAGGCCCTCGACTTCAACGGCGGCATCTGCCGGCAGCGCTGAGACGCCCACGGTGCTGCGCGCATGACGGCCCTTTTCACCGAAGACCTCCACCATCAGGTCAGATGCGCCGTTCATGACCTTCGGGCCATCGGTAAATCGGGGCGCTGAATTGATGAACCCCCCGAGCCGCACCACACGCATCACCTTATCGAGATCGCCGAGGGCGGCCTTGAGCTGCGCGAGCAAGTTTACGGCGCAGGCGCGCGCCGCTTTCTGCCCATCCTCGATCGAGACGCTACCACCGAGCTGACCTTTCGCCGTCAACTTGCCGTCGCTGCCAAAGCAAAGTTGTCCGGAAATGACGAGCATGTTGCCGCTGCGGACGAATGGCACGTAATTCGCAATAGGAACTGCCGGGGTGGGCAGGGTGATATTCAGGCTTGCGAGCGTCTTTTCGACAGATCCAGCCATGGGTGTCCTCCCCGAGAGCTGATTTGTCGCGATCCTTGGCCGATTGCATGCCGCCGTGCAAGCCGCCGAATAGTGCGGTTGCTGGAATCTGCAACGGCCTCTATCTTGCCCAGATCTTGCATCTTTCTGCTCTTGCGGGTGGCGCCCACGCTGCGGCGGAAAGGCCCAAATCGATGAACATCAATATGAGAACCAGCCAACGGATTGCTTTGGCCATGGCAATGGCCGTTGCGGCGGTGGTGCTCTACCGACCGGCGGCAGCGGCTCCTCCAGCCGATCACGTTTTATTGGCGCCACATCGCGCCATCTATGACCTCAAACTCTCAAAAGCGCATGGCAGCCGGGGCATCGAGGCTGTTCGAGGTCGCATTCTTTACGACTTTTCCGGCAATGCCTGCGAAGGCTATCAGCTGCAATTCCGTCAAGTGTCCGAACTGGACTCCGGTGAAGGCCAAGCCGCGCTCAGCGATTTGCGCTCAACCACATGGGAAGAC
>JBATYN010000117.1:0-4539 GCA_049674125.1 Pseudolabrys sp.
GGCCGCGTTATTCGTGGCCGCAATGCGCGAGTGGAAACGCAGTTTCGAGGGCAACACGAAGTCCATCGGCGGGCTGCAAATGCGTATCGAGAAGGTCATGGAAGTGACCATTGCGCGCGAGGTCGAACGGCTGGAAAAGCGTCTTCTGGTCCTGGCGACCGTCGGCTCGGCCGGGCCTTTTGTCGGGCTGTTCGGAACCGTCTGGGGCATCATGACGAGCTTCCAGTCGATCGCGGCGTCCAAGAATACGTCACTGGCGGTCGTGGCTCCCGGCATCGCCGAGGCGCTATTTGCGACCGCAATCGGCCTTGTCGCTGCCATACCGGCGACCATTTTCTATAACAAGTTTGCATCCGAAGTGAACAAACAGGCCCAGCGGCTGGAGGGGTTCGCCGACGAATTCGCCGCTATTTTGTCGCGGCAGATCGACGAGCGCGGGTGATCTTATGGCAGCCAATGCCGGCACGCCGGTCATGGGGAAGCGAAAGCATCACCGCCGCCGGGTGATGAGCGAAATCAACGTTACGCCGATGGTCGACGTCATGTTGGTATTGCTGATCATCTTTATGGTGTCGGCCCCGCTGCTGACGGTCGGGGTACCGATCGACCTGCCGCAGAGCCAGGCCAAAAGCCTGGAGCAGGACAAGGAACCGCTCACGGTCTCGGTCAACGACAAGGGCCAGATTTTTCTGCAAAATACCGAAATTGCCGTGGACGATCTGATCCCCAAAATGAAGGCCGTCGCTGACGCGCGCGGGGGGACCGAGGCCCGCGTCTATGTGCGCGGTGACAAGAGGGTCGATTACGGGACCATGATGAAGGTGATGGGGCAGCTGTCGTCAGCCGGCTTCCATCGGGTAGCCTTGGTCACCGAGTTTGAACAGGGCGCGAAAGCGCAGTGATGAGAAAGGCGACAGCGATCTCGGCTTGTCTCCACGCAGCGGTGCTGCTGTGGGCGACCATAACCTTTACCGGCAAAACGCTCGAAGCGACGCCGGTGGATGCACTTCCTGTCGATCTCGTCAGTGACAAAGACTTCTCGCAAATGACCAAAGGCGTGAAGGACGCTCCCAAGATCGAAATGCCAAAGCCTATGGTGGAGAAAAAGGCGGAGGAACCGCCCAAGCCGATCGAAGAGTCGAAGCCGAAAGTCACCGAGAAAAAAGAAGTGCAGGCCGCGAAGGAAACCGCGCCACCGCCCCAGCCGCAGCAGGCCAAGCCCGATCCGATTGCTGAAAAGATCAAACAGCCGGACGAGCCGAAGCAGGCCGTGGTCGACCAGCCCTTGCCGCCGAAGAAGCCGCCGCAGAAGCAGCAACCAAAATTCGACGCCGACAAAATCGCCGCACTGCTGGACAAGCGCGACGCGCAGCGTAACGCGGCGACCGGCGTGGAGGCCAACGCGACGCCATCGCTCGGCACGTCCTCGGGCATGGCCGCGCAGCTTTCACAGTCTGAGATCGACGCCCTGCGCGCGCGCCTGATGGCGTTGTGGAATCCGCCGGTCGGCATGCAGGACGCCGATCAAAACCAGGTCACAATTCGAATTAAATTCCGACGCGACGGAACGCTTGCGACCGGACCATTGGTGCTCACAAGCGGCAGCGGCGCGCAATTTAATGCGATGCGCGACAGCGCCGTTCGCGCGGTGTTTGTCGGCCAGCCCTACAGCATGTTGCGTCCCGAGCATTACGACATGTGGAAGGAAATTGATTTCACCTTCGACACCAAGCAGATGTTTCATGACATTCCGACAAGGTAGTGCAATTCCGTGATTGAAAATTCCAATTTGAAATTCAACCGTCGTCGTTTGCTGCTCGGTGCAGGTGTGCTCGCCGCATTCGGAACAAGCCCCGCCCGGGCGGTGCTCAACATCGATATCAATCAAGGCAATGTGCAGCCGATGCCGATCGCGCTGCCCGATTTTGTTTCCGGTGCGCCGGCCGACGCTGATACCGGACGCAATGTCACCGCCGTGATCAGCAATAATCTTCAGCGCAGCGGCCTGTTCGTGCCGATCAATCCGGCGGCCTTTGTCGAAAAGATCACCAATAGCGACACGGTACCGCGATTTCCCGATTGGCGCGCGATCAACGCCCAGGCGCTGGTCACCGGGCGCATCACACGGCAGGGCGATGGACGGCTGAAGGCGGAATTCCGTTTGTGGGACGTGTTCGCCGGGCAGCAGCTCGACGGCAAACAATATTTCACCACGCCCGACAACTGGCGGCGGATCTCGCACATTATTGCCGACGCGATCTATGAGCGTCTGACCGGCGAAAAAGGCTATTTCGACAGCCGGATTGTCTTTGTGGACGAAACCGGGCCGAAGGACCGCCGCGTCAAGCGCCTCGCCATTATGGACCAGGACGGTGCTGGCACGCGCTACCTCACACGGGGCGACGATCTCGTGCTCACGCCGCGGTTCAATCCGTCGACGCAAGAGATCACCTACATGTCATACGGGCAGGGCGATCCGCGCGTTTACCTGCTCAACATCGAAACAGGGCAGCGGGAGATCGTCGGCAATTTCCCCGGCATGACCTTTGCTCCGAGATTTTCGCCCGACGGCCAACGCGTGATCATGAGCCTCCAGCAGGGTGGCAACGCCAATGTGTTCGTGATGGATCTGCGCTCGAAGCAGACGACCCGTCTCACAGACACACCGGCGATCGACACCGCACCCTGCTACTCGCCGGATGGTAGTCGCATCTGCTTCGAGAGCGACCGTGGCGGGTCGCAGCAGATCTACGTGATGCCGGCGTCCGGTGGTCAGGCGCAGCGCATCAGCTTCGGTGACGGCCATCACTCGACGCCGGTGTGGTCGCCGCGCGGCGACTATATCGCGTTCACCGGCCAGGCCCGCGGCAACTTCTCCCTCGGAATTCTCAAGCCCGACGGATCCGGGGAGCGCGTGCTCACCGAAGGCTTTCACAACGAGGGACCGACATTCGCACCGAACGGACGCGTGCTGATGTTCTTCCGCGATGTGGGGCAGGGGCCGTCGCTTTATACGATCGACGTAACCGGCCGCAATGAATTGAAGGTTCCAACACCCAGTTTCGCATCCGATCCGGCGTGGTCACCGCTTTTATCGTGACGGTCCTAAACCGGCCTTATTTTCACCCTGTCTTAACCATCACAAACGGTTTAAGGGACGCCGACGGTTTTTATGGGTCTGTGCAAGGTTCCATCAAGGTTGATGGAACGTTCGTTTAACGAACGGCCTGCTAGACCCACACGCAAGATCCGGTCATGACGCGTGTAATGGAGGCACCGGAATGTTCGATATGAAGAAAACGCTGCATGTCGTCCGGCTTGCCGCCGTCCTGGCCGCTGCCTTGGCGATCTCGGCATGTGCGAACAAGACGGGTGACGATGCGCAAGCGAATGCTGCTGGCGCCGCGACACCCGGCAGTCAGCAGGACTTCGTGGTCAACGTCGGCGACCGCGTGTTCTTTGAAACAGATTCGACCGAACTCACACCGCTAGCACGGGCAACGCTCGACAAGCAGGCGCAGTGGCTCACCAATTACAGCCAATACAGCCAGTTCACGATCGAGGGCCACGCCGACGAACGCGGTACGCGCGAGTACAATATCGCGTTGGGCGCGCGCCGCGCGCAGGCTGCGCGTGACTATCTGGCCTCGCGTGGTATCCAGCCGCAGCGCATGCGCACGATCTCCTACGGCAAAGAAAGGCCGGTCGCGGTCTGCAATGATATCTCCTGTTGGTCGCAGAACCGCCGCGCGGTCACCGTGCTGGGCGCGAGTTCGTAAGGGCTGACGACTGGCTCTTTTGCCGTCATGCCCGGCTTTATGCCGGGCATCCACGTCTTGCCAAATTGGGGACATAGAAAGACGTGCAGGGCCGGGACATAGGCGTGCAAAAAGCACGCCGTCCTTTGGACGGCTATGCCCGGCGGCGACGACTTCCTGATGACTTCGTGACGACTTGGGGGGGCCGAAGTCACAATTTCGACGCAGCGCGTCTTATGCTACGCAATATTGGGGCGAATAGCCGCCGCCGGTTTCATCTGACATGACACGCTTTCGACCATCATCTCGCATCGCGGCGATCGCTGCGCTCTCGGCAGTGCTTCTGGCCAGCTCTGCGCTGGCGCAGGAGGAGCGTTCGTCCGGAAATTTCCTCGACAATCTTTTCAACCGCGGCGAACCGTCCACGCAATCGCGGCAGGCACCGCAAGGGCAGCAAGCGCAGCCGTCGGGCAGGGTGGCGCAGTCCGATCCCGGTGACATTTCGGTTCGGCTTGACCGGATGGAAAGTGCGCTCCGGCAAGTGACCGGCGCGCTCGAGCAGCTGCAGTATCGCAACCAGCAGCTTGAGATGCAGCTCAAGCGCATGCAGGACGATACCGAATATCGCTTCCAGCAGCTGGGGTCGAGAGGCGGTGCCGCGCCTCCGGGACAAGCTGCGCCGATCGGCCCCGGAAACGCCCCGCCGCCCTCGACGCCTGGCCGCCGTTCCGATGTTTTCGATCCAAACCGGAATCCGAATGCACCGGGCGCGCCGCGGACG
>JBATYN010000118.1:0-2396 GCA_049674125.1 Pseudolabrys sp.
TCTCTGCGGTGCAAGCAAACAAACGTGATGACGCTGCGCAGCGCACAAATTCCGGCACAAAACGCTGCGCTAAAAGCCTCTCAGCATCCTTAGCATGACCCGAACAAAAGGAGTGACGACGATGTCCGCACAGATGAAGCCCGAGACCCTGGTGCTACACGCTGGCCCGCGCAACGATCCCACCACGGGCGCCGTGGCGGTGCCGATCTTCCAGACCACGTCCTACCAGTTTCGCAGTACGGAGCATGCGGCGAGCCTGTTCGCACTCAAGGAGTTCGGCAATATCTATTCCCGCATTATGAACCCGACCTGCGACGCACTGGAGCAGAAGATGGCTGCGCTAGAAGGTGGCGTGGCGGCCTTAGCTGTCAGTTCAGGTCAGGCGGCCTCGGCGATGGCGCTCCAAAACC
This sequence comes from Pseudolabrys sp., assembly GCA_049674125.1. Lineage (GTDB taxonomy): Bacteria > Pseudomonadota > Alphaproteobacteria > Rhizobiales > Xanthobacteraceae > Pseudolabrys. Next base: position 411 of record JBATYN010000118.1, read on the forward strand.
TATGCCGACCCGGCGACAATGTAGTGAGTTCCACCGACCTTTATGGCGGCACCTGGAACCTATTCGCCAACACGCTCCCATCCATGGGTGTCACCGTGCGCTTCGCCGATCCTGCAGACCCGAGCGCTTTCCGTCGGGCCACCGACAACCGCACTCGCGCGTACTACGCCGAGACTCTGCCTAACCCGAAGCTGACCGTATTCCCGATCGGCGAGGTGGCGGCGATCGGGCGCGAACTCGGCGTGCCGCTGATCATGGACAACACAGCAGCGCCCGTGATCTGCCGGCCATTCGACCACGGCGCGGCCATCGTTGTGCACTCGACAACCAAGTACATCGGCGGCCACGGCACGTCGATCGGCGGTATCATCGTCGACGGCGGCAATTTTGATTGGGCTGCGCACCCCGAGCGCTTCCCCACGCTGAACGAACCCGATGCAAGTTACCACGGTGCAGTGTGGACCGAGGCGGTGAAGCCGCTAGGGCCCATCGCATACATCATCCGGGCAAGGGTCGTATTGCTGCGTGACATTGGCTCGGCCATGAGCCCCTTCAATGCTTTCCAGTTTATCCAGGGGCTGGAGACGCTGCCACTCAGGATGCGCGAGCACTGCCGCAACGCGGCGGAGGTCGCGCACTATCTGCAACGCCATCCCGGAGTCGCGCGCGTCATCTACGCGGGTTTGCACGAGGATGCCGAGCAGCGCCGCCGTGCCGACACTTATCTTAATGGCTATGGTGGTCTCGTCGGCTTCGAGCTCAGGCAGGGCCGCCAGGCGGGCGCGCGATTTATCGACGCGCTCAAGCTCTTCTATCATGTCGCCAACATCGGCGATGCGCGTTCTTTGGCAATCCATCCGGCCAGCACCACGCACTCGCAACTGAGCCCGGCCGATCAACTGGCCAGCGGTGTGACGCCCGGCTACGTGCGCCTCTCGGTCGGCATCGAGCACATCGACGATATCATTGCCGATCTCGGCCAGGCATTGACGGCGGCAACGCAGCCGATGGCCACGGCGGCCTGATCTCGGCGGATGGCGGTGGTGCAGTCCGCACCCTAAGGCATCAAGACCACTCGCGGTCTGACGAACACATCTCCGTGATCACTTGAACATTGCCACCAACGTCCACCGATCGGGGGACGCCGCGTGCCCTGGATGTCGACATGGTTGAACGCATACCTGCGCTGGCAGGCCATTCCGTCACGGGCACGCCGGCGGGACCCAGCCGAAAAAATCGAATGCTGACTAAAAATACGATACCGCCGCCACCCGTTCTCTTCCCAGCGATGCGCGGTGAAATGCCGATGCAGATAAATCCGCACCTGAAAAGCCCGTGCAACGAAAGGAACGAACTATGACTTCCACAATTACAAATGCCAACACTGCCAAGCCTAAGCCTGTTGCCATGATCGGCGTCGATACGCCGACCCGCCTCGCCACGATCAAAGCCGTGGGCGCTCAGCCTGAGCTTGCCATGCAAGTTTACAAAAACCACCGCGGCATCACCACTGTGAACAATCAACTACCTGCCGTTTGGCTAGTGAACTATCTCCACGAAGCGCCCTTGCCGGAAATGCCGGAGATCGCGCATGAAAAGGCTCGCCAAATTTTGCAGGAGAACCTTTCTCGGGCGGGCCTTTGGAAGCGGCCTTGACAATTCGCGCATCCAAAACTCCAAAAACAAACAATATCCACTTTTTCTGAAACGTCCGATCAACGAAAGGAGTGAACTATGACTTCCGCAATGACAAATTCCAATACGGCCAAACGTAAGCCAGTTGCCATGAACGGTGTCGATACGTCGGCCCTCCTTGCCACGATCAATGCCGTGGGCGCTCAGCCTGAGCTTGCCAAATTCTGGCGGATGTCCGCTTTTGGGGGTAAAGCGGACATCACGTTTTGCACTGCATATGTCTGCTTTTGACCCAAAGCGGACATCGCGCTCCCAGCTTCACCTGGAGCGCTTCGCGCGCCTCAATAACCC
>JBATYN010000119.1:0-2078 GCA_049674125.1 Pseudolabrys sp.
CTTCTGGGCCAGAACGTCTTTGACTGTGTTCATCGAGTTCCTCTCGTGAGCCCTGTCCTGGCCCGCTAAGTGGTACGCATTGAAGGTTAGAGCCGGCTCGTTCAGCGTCGACCATAATCTAGCTCACTACGCGGCTATTAATCGAGCGGCTGGGCTCGTTCGCGTCGCATCTCTTCCTTTGCTGACCCGGAGCGAATCGTCAGCTGCACTTATCTCGTAGCTAGTCGTCATTCAGTGGATTTGCGCCCACGGGCCAGCACCGCGACAATTAAGCATGCTCACCGGTTCGGTCTATCTCTGTCATATCGCGTACGCCGCCGCCGGCCTCATCGAATAGCGAAGCGAACTTTGCTGCGGTGCGTCGAGATGCAAATCGGACGTTAATGGCACTTAGCAGACATGGCCTAGTGCGCTGCACGTGTCCGCTTTTGACCCAAAGCGGATATCATTCAGCGAATTATTAAACGCCCACTTATGATCGGACCCGCACAGTGCCGAGGCGATCGGCTGGAACGAACGTGGACAGTGCTGCTCGAGCGGCGCTCCCGAAGGCACCGAATGGCATGATCAGGATTGCGCTCTGTGAATCATTGGTAACTGTCACGGTCCAACGACGCCAGTCAAACGACTGGCTGGCCAAACGGCAGGTCGCCATCACTAGATTCGCAAGCCGCTTGGCTCTGGTGTGCGCAGCAGCAACGTCGAGGAGATCGTACCCGATGTTATCTGGGAAACGCTCATCGCAGTTCGACAAGTGAAAATAAAACTTCGGCATGACGTCCTCCTTCGGTCTCCCACCGTCGTTGAACGTACATCACGATGCGTAGTTCCTGCGGTAGCGCGCTGGCACCTGCGCTTAACGTTGACTGATTCAATTTGATTCAATCTCAAGCGGCGACGCATCACTGCTCGGCCGCCCCGACGAAGTGATCTAATGAATGGCTGATGTCTGCTATGGTATTTCAATCGCGGCTGCGAAGCTCGCGAAGGTCTGTCCGCTCATGACCCAAAGCGGACACTGTTGCCCCTAGGGCCAATTGCCAGACAATCGGCTTCGGCAGCATCCTCCAAAGGAAATTATTATGGAGGATCGTTATATGATTAGAATAATCACCGCTGCCTTTGTTCTGGCCCTCGCGTCATCGTCGACACAGGCGATGCCGCTCGCGGCTATCCAACAACCGGACAGCATGGTCACGCAAGTCGTCGCCGGGTGCGGCGTGGGCATGACACGAGTTAACGGTGTCTGCATGTCCAGACACCACAAACGTCAAGCTCGCAGGTGTGCCCGATGGGACGGAACTACTTGCGCGAAATACTATTGAACCGACACCGTGATAGCGGTTTCGGGGCCGATCGGTCAAAGCGCGAGGTCGCTTCGGTTGGCGGCCTCTTTCATTTCAAATGAAATGTGCGATGTCCGCTTTTTGGCACAAAGCAGACGTCGCCTAGTGCGCTGCAAATGTCCGCTATTGCAGGTACGCAGACAGCGGACATTACACTTAGAAGCTCCAATGTAGGACGGTACCATCGTGCCGCTTACCGGGGTCGGTGCGCGCAAATCCGCCATCCCGGTGCCACGAATGGCGCAGACGGTCTCAGCTATGCAGGCGATGCAGCTACTGGCATCGAGCGGCGTGACCGTGGCGGCGGGGGCTATGATCGCGTTATCACTTGCAATAGCGCCGCCGCTCACACTTCCGCCGCGGCCCGTGCCGGTTGACGTTAAGGTCAAGCCGCCGCAACCGGGCAACGGCAGCGTTACATCGCAGCAGCACCGGCCCGAACAGCGGCCGCCGCGGCCAGGGGCGGGCGGCGTCAAGGGCAAAGTCGCATCGCAACAGCACCGGTCCATTGAGACGGTGGGCGCGGCCATCGCCGACAATTTCGAGCGCCGGTGGCAGGCCACTGACGACATGCCGCTGGTGCCAGTGCCACACCGTGATGCGCTCGCGGGCCTGATCGGCGGGACGCAGTTTGGGTCGCACGACTTCACCGCTGAGGTGCAGCCCGAGCAGCAGGAGTCGGTCAAGGTGGTGCTGAATGAGCTGCCAGCGCGGCCAACTGACGTCTGCGCC
>JBATYN010000120.1:0-1890 GCA_049674125.1 Pseudolabrys sp.
GCTAGCCTCTCATGGGCCTGACGTTATAATGTCAGAGGAGGGAACAGGGGCTCACGTGGTATTATTGATTGCATCTACGCTGTACACATTGCCGCCGGTCGCGCTCGGGCGCTATTCGACCGTTCAACAGTGCGAATTAGCCCGCGCGGCATTGGTCGAGCAAATCACCCAAAATCTGGCTTTGAGCGAAATAACTTTTGTCTGTCGGGGCCTACCTCGGGCGGGGAAGTAGACAACATGAAATGGACAACACTCGCGGTCATATCCCTTCTCATGGGCGGCATGATGAACTCGACACGCAGCTGGGCGGCTGACGACGTCTGCATCCAGCACAAGGCAGACCCGATCATCAACGCCCGCGCAAAAGACCTCGCTATCAAGCTTCTTGATGGTCAGCCGAGCTTCTTGAGGGAGTGGAACGACTATCTCGAGGAAATACGTAAGGACACGGACAAGACTGCAGCGTCAGCGAAAGAAGCGGAATTGGCGGTGGACATGCACTGCAAAGATCCTCAGGATGTGAATCTCACCATAACCCCGGACGGTCGGCTCCATAATTACAGTATCGATACTTGGCGAATCGCGGTGAATAATTCTGTTTTGCTTCTTGCCACGAGTACCGATGTCCCTAAGACGTTGGCTGAAATCATGGCAAGTATCAAAGGGCCCCCGGGGATCCCGGCAGTGAGTCGGGATCTATTCATCGCTGACTTTAACAGAGATGTCGGGCTTTCCAACTTGCCGTTCGTCGCCGTCAAGAGCCCGGACGGCAGCATCCTTATCAATCGCACGTCGACCTCCAGCGCGCCATCGCATCCGGTCAGCAACGAGCCGCAGCCCGGCAATACGCAGCTCTTCAATTTCGAGTTGCCAGCGTCAAAATGAAAGATGGGCGCTCGGGTTTCTGGGGGCCCTATCACAACCCCCTCGGTCACTGATGTCTGGGACTGCTGATGTCCGCTTTGGGTCAAAAGCAGACATGTACAGTGCAAGAAGGCATGTCCGCTTTGCCCCCAAGAGCGTTCGAAATAGCGGACATCGCAGGTCCCGATGGAGGGCAGAGCATTTCTGCTCTGCCCTGTACTTCAAACGTCGACCTACTCCGCTATGGCGAGGTCATCGCCCACATCAATGCCGAGATACCGCACAGTGCTCTCTATCTTAGTGTGACCAAGCAAAAGCTGGACGGCGCGCAGATTCCCGGTGTCGCCTTGAGGAGCATCTGTCCTGTAAAGCTATGTCGGCTTTTACGGTCGCAATCAGGGGTAAAGCGGACATCACCCAGTGCACTGCACATGTCTGCTTTTGACCCAAAGCGGACATTGATGGCCCCTTCCGGCCATACAGTTTTTCTGAGTAGGATACCTTCATTGCGGGCGGGGGCATGAGACGACGCCAGTTCATCACGCTAATGGGAAGCGCGGCCGCTTGGCCGCTTATTGCGCGTGCGCAACAGCCCGCGGTGCCCGTCATCGGCTATCTTTCAACCGGCACGGCTCAAAACGACGCCGAACCGTATTTAATTCCTTTTCGCCAAGGACTGAATGCGCTTGGTTACGTTGAGGACCGGAATGTCGCGATCGAATATCGCTGGGCTGAGTTTAAAAATGAACGGTTGCAAGATCTGGCCGCCGATCTCATTCGTCGACCCGTCAACGTCATAGCTACTATCGGTGGCACGCCGCCAGCACTTGCGGCCAAGGCTATGACATCAACCGTTCCCATTGTTTTTTACAGTGGTATCGACGTTGTTAAATCTGGTCTGGTTGCGAGCTTGAACAGACCAGGCGGAAATTTAACGGGCATTGCGGCGCTACAAGCTCAATTGATTGCAAAGCGTATCGAGCTGTTAAGTGAAACAGCTCGGAAAGCGCAAATCATCACATTACT
>JBATYN010000121.1:0-5675 GCA_049674125.1 Pseudolabrys sp.
AAGCCGACCCGCGACAACGCTCCCGCGGCGCGATGGCGCCGCCGCCTCATCGGTCGATCTGTCAATCCGAACGCAACATTGTCGGCGACCGTCAGCCACGGCAGCAAACGCGGCTCCTGGAAGACAATGCCAATCTTCTCGTGCGGCGAAGTGATCGGCTGCCCATCGAGCACGACGCGCCCCTGAGTCGGCCGATCGAGCGCGCTGATCGCACGCAACAAAGTCGACTTGCCGCAGCCAGAGCCGCCGATCACGGCGACGATTTCGCCTGGCTCGACGGTGAAGCTGATGTCGTCGAGCGCATGCACACCATTCGGATAGGTCTTGCCGATGTGTTCGAGGCTGAGCATCCGTCAGGTCTCCGTGCCGCGCGCGAAGCGGTCTTCCCAGCGGAGGAACGGCGTGGCCACGCCGACGATCAGCCAGTCGGTGGCCTTGCCGATCACCGCAAAGGCCAGGATTGCCGCAACGATTTCGGCCGGCTTGCCGAGCTGCTGGCCGTCAATCAGCAGATAACCGAGGCCTTCGGAAGCGCCCATAAACTCAGCGGCGATGACAAACATCCAGCCGAGGCCGAGCCCCGAGCGCAGCGCTATCACATAAGCCGGCAGCACCGCCGGCAAGAGAATTCGGCGCACCATCTGCGGGCCGGACAGCCGGAAGGCGCGGCCGACCTCGACGATCTTGCGATCGACCGACATCACCGCGCCCATGACGCCGAGATAGATCGGAAAAAACACGCCGACCGCGATCAAAGCGACTTTGGAAGTTTCGAATATTCCAAGCCACAGAATGAACAACGGTATCCAGGCAATCGACGGCACCGCGCGCAGGCCTTGCAGGCTTGGATCGACGAGCCGGCGCACCAGCGTCGAATATCCCGCGATCGCCCCCAGCAAAGTGCCAACGACCATCCCCACTCCAAATCCGACGGCAACCCGCAAAAGCGTCGCGAGAACGTGGCGCGCGAGCTCGCCAGTGCGGGCAAGCTCGGCAAACTCCTCATAGATGCGCGAAGGCGGCGGCACCAGCCGGCCGTTCGAAAGGCCCGCGCCAACCGCCAGTTCCCAACCCAGGGCAAGGGTCAGCGGCAGAACAATGCCGAGCGCCGGCCGCACATAACGCGCCAGCGCCGATCTGGACGCCTTCTGTTCCGCCGGGACTTCCTCGATTGCTGCACTCATCTGCACAAGAGACATCAAACCACTCACAGAAGGCAACTCTTATGCAGCATACGGCTAAAGCCTAGTTCGTGGCCGCCAGATATTTGTCGTCGATCAGATCATCGAGCGCCTTTTTGACATCGACATCGGCTTTGATGACGCCGGCCTGCTGGAGCGCGAGCCCCGCCGCCAGGATCGATTCGCGTTGCGGCGCGCCGATCTTGTTGTGGGTGAGCTCGGTGCGCTCCTTGAGCTGCTTGTCGACGACGGCATCAGGCAGCTTGGTCACCGCGATGAAGTCGGCCTTGAGCTCGTCGTAGTGGCCGAGCGAGTATTTGCGCGCCTCCTCATAGACGGCCAGCACGCGTCTCACCAGATCGGGATTCTGCTTGGCGAAATCCTCACGCACGTTGAGGATGCCCCAGGTATTGGCGGCGGCATTGCGATAGAACAGCTTTGCGCCGTCCTCGACTTCCGCTTGCGCCATCATTGGATCGAGCCCGGCCCAGGCATCGACGTCGCCGCGGATCAGCGCGGTCTTGCCGTCAGGGTGCTGCAGCAGCACCGGCTGGATATCCTTTTCGCTCAGACCCGCGGCAAGCAGCGCACGCACAAGGAAAATGTGCGGATCGGTGCCGCGCGTCACGGCGACGCGCTTGCCCTTGAGGTCGGCGACTTTGGTAATGGCGCTGTCCTTGGGAACGACAAGCGCGGTCCATTCCGGACGCGAAAAGACATAGATCGCATTGATCGGATTACCGTTGATTTTGGCGACCAATGCTGCCGAGCCCGCGGTCGAGCCGAAATCGATCGACCCGGCGTTTAGAAACTCGAGCGCCTTGTTGGAGCCGAGCGTCTGCACCCAGCGGATTTTGATGTTGTCCTTTTCAAACTCCTTCTCCAGCAAGCCCTTGTTTTTAAGCAGAATGGAGACCGGATTGTAGGTCGCCCAATCGATATTGATCGTGTCGGGCTTGTCGGCCGCGAAAAGCGCCGTCGTTGGCAGAAGGCCTGCCAACAGCGCGGAGGCAAAGAGCGAACGGCGGGACAGAATACGCATGGCAATCTCCTCACATGACTGACGCCCACGCTTGGCGGCGCAGGCGTCCTCGTTGATTGAAGCGAACCCTGTGGCCCGCCGCCAGCTTGCGAGGGGATTTCGCCCCGCGCTTTAGCTGAATTTGTTAAGCGCCCGCAAGCTGCTCATTCAAATCGGCGCTATAAACATGCTATAAACGGCTGTTTTTCCGAGGTCAAAGGTAAAATATTGTCGGCGTGCCGGTCTATTATAGCATTTCCTTCCAACTTTTTGCTTGGCTGTACGGCGACGATTATCTTTCGTTACACCCGATGACTTGGCCCTCTGCCTCCGCTATCCCCGACCGCCCATGGCTTCGCTTGCCCTCGATCGCGAAACCCGTCCTCCGTCCGAGCATCCTGCAAAGGGTTCGAACGACTTAATTGATGCGCGTGCGCTAACCGCCGAGCTCGAGCAACTGGTCAAGTCGCACACCGGCAGCGAACGTGAGTTGCGGTCATTGATGGCGCAGCGGCTGAAACTCGCGCTCGCCGACGGGCGCGCGAAGGCCGAGCAACTGTTGCTGAAAGACCGTCTCGGCCGCCGCTGCGCCGAACGGCTGTGCCGGATGGAAGATGAGATCATCCGCATCCTGTTCGAATTCGCCCGCAAGCTGTACCCCTCGCAAAACCCGTCCGAAGCCGAGCGCATGGCGGTGGTCGCGACCGGCGGTTACGGCCGCGGCTTGCAGGCGCCGGGCTCGGATATCGATTTGCTTTTCTTGCTGCCCTACAAGCAGACAGCCTGGGGCGAGTCGATCGCCGAGGCAATTCTCTATTGCTTGTGGGACACGGGCCTCAAGGTCGGCCATGCCACGCGCTCGGTCGACGAATGCATCCGCCAGGCGAAGGCGGACATGACCATCCGCACGGCCATCCTCGAAGCGCGGTTCCTGTTCGGTGACCGCAAGCTGTTCGATGAGCTGCAAACGCGCTTCGACAACGAAGTGGTGCGCAACACCGCCACCGAATTCGTCGCTGCCAAGCTTGCGGAGCGCGAAGACCGTGTCCGTCGTAGCGGACAATCGCGCTATCTGGTCGAGCCGAACGTGAAGGACGGCAAAGGCGGGTTGCGCGACCTGCACACGCTGTTCTGGATCGCCAAATATGTTTACCGCGTGCGTGAACCCGACGAACTCATCAAGCGGGGCGTGTTCGACAAGCAGGAATATCAACTCTTCCGCCGCTGCGAGGATTTCCTCTGGTCCGTGCGTTGCCACATGCACTTCCTGATGGGACGGGCCGAGGAGCGGCTGTCATTCGACATCCAGCGCGAGATTGCGGTGCGGCTCGGTTACACCGAGCACCCCGGCCTGCAGGACGTCGAGCGTTTCATGAAGCACTACTTCCTGGTCGCCAAGGACGTCGGCGACCTGACGGCCTTCTTGTGTGCAGAGCTGGAAGACAGCCATGCCAAGAGCGTGCCGGTGCTCAGCCGCCTGATGGCGCGCTTGCGGCCGGTGAAACGGCGCAAGCTTGCTGAAAGCAATGATTTCACCATCGACAAGAACCGCATCCGGCTTGCGCAAGCCAATGTGTTCAAGCGCAATCCGGTCAACCTGATCCGCATCTTCTACCTGGCGCAGAAGCATAATCTGGCATTCCACCCGGATGCCATGCGCGCGATCACGCGCTCGCTGAAACTTGTCGACGCAAAATTGCGCGATAATGAAGAAGCAAACGAGCTGTTTCTCGACATTCTCACGTCCAAGAACGACCCGGAAACCGTCCTGCGGCGCATGAATGAAGCCGGCGTCCTCGGCCGCTTCGTTCCGGCTTTCGGCAAAATCGTCGCGATGATGCAATTCAATATGTACCACCACTACACGGTGGACGAGCATCTTCTGCGCTGTATCGGCGTGCTGGCGGAGATCGAGCGCGGCACCAACAAGGAGACCCCGCTCGCCAACGAGCTGATGCACAAGATCCTGCCCGAGCATCGGCGCGTGATCTATGTCACGATGTTCCTGCACGATATCGCCAAGGGACGGCCGGAAGATCACTCCATCGCCGGCGCGCGGGTGGCAAAACGATTTTGTCCCAGACTCGGCTTTTCGGCCGCCGATACCGAGACGGTCGCGTGGCTCATCGAAAATCACCTGGTGATGTCCAGCGTGGCGCAATCGCGCGACCTCTCCGACCGCAAGACCATCGAGAATTTCGCCGCGACGGTGCAGTCTGCCGAACGGCTGAAGCTGCTCACTATCCTCACGACCGCCGACATTCGCGCGGTCGGTCCCGGCGTCTGGAACGGCTGGAAGGCGCAACTTATTCGAACGCTTTACTACGAGACCGAGCCCGTCCTTACCGGCGGCTTCTCCGAGGTCAACCGCGCCAAGCGTGTGGCGATCGCGCAGAATGAATTCCGCCTGGCGATGAAGGACTGGCCGCAAGACCGGCTCGAGACCTACATCGCAAAACACTATCCGGCCTATTGGCTCAAGGTCGACCTGCCGCACAAGATCGAGCACGCCAATTTCGTGCGCGCGACCGAAGACGCCGACAAGCGGCTTGCAACCACAACCGCCTTCGACGCCGAACGCGCGGTCACCGAACTAACGCTGCTTGCGCCCGATCATCCCTGGCTGTTGTCGATTATCGCCGGTGCCTGCGCCATGGCCGGCGCCAATATCGTCGACGCACAAATCTACACGACAACTGATGGCCGTGCGCTCGATACGATCTCGCTGTCGCGCGAATTCGACCGCGACGAAGATGAAGAGCGGCGCGCCAACCGCATCGCGGAGTCCATCGAAAAGGCGCTCCGCGGTGAATTGCGCCTGCCCGATGTGGTTGCAAAACGCGCGCCACCCAAGGGCCGCATCCGCGCCTTCGCGCTGGAACCGACCGTCACCATCAACAACCAGTGGTCTCACCGCTATACGATGATCGAGGTCACAGGTCTCGACCGCACCGGCCTGCTGTTCGAGCTCACCACGACACTCTCGAAACTCAATCTCAATATCGCCTCGGCCCATGTCGCGACTTTCGGCGAGCGCGTAGTGGACGTGTTCTACGTCACCGATCTGATGGGTGCACAAATCAACTCGCCGACGCGGCAGGCGGCGATCAAACGCGCGTTGATCGCGCTATTTGCTGCGGGCGACGACGAAAAATCGGCAAAAGCTGTGGCCAACTGAAGAGCCGCAAGCATCCGGTTTTGCACGACAATCACCGTTTAACGGGCCCTTAAATCGGCCCGCTTAGCGTGACCCCGGGAACCGGCATTTTGTACAGCCGGCGCGAGACGGGTCGCGTGATGGGGTCGAAACGGGGACAAACGGGCACGCGCCGGGAGCCGGTGTTCGACAGCGATTCGGGCCTGCGCAGTTCCGCCGACGATCGTCCTGCACCTGACGCAGACAAGCCGGACGCCGGCGACAAGCCCGCCCCGAAGCGGCGCAAGAGACCTGCGCGGCGGGCGCGGCGTAAGCG
>JBATYN010000122.1:0-3611 GCA_049674125.1 Pseudolabrys sp.
TGTTGCTCCTTCACCGCGTCAGCATTCGGATTGACTTGATTTGGCTGTTGGGCCGAAACCGGAGCCGCCATTGCGACAATGATGGCAAGCGCGAGCGCGCCTACAATCAACCGCATATGCCTCACAAGTTTCGCCATGCGTCCCTCTCCCTGCATTATTCTTAACGAGCAGTCTGCGCGCCGAGCGCTCACGTCGCGATCGATTCTTTGTAAGCGGTCTGCCAACCCCACGCGCCGGAACCGTAGCCGCGCTTCGATACCCGCTCCTTGTAGATCTGGGCGATAACATCGCTGTCGCCAGCGAGCAGCGATTTGGTCGAGCACATTTCGGCGCACAAAGGTAACTTGCCTTCCGCCAGCCGGTTATTGCCGTATTTTTCAAATTCTTCCTTGCTACCGTCGGCATCCGGGCCGCCGGCGCAGAAGGTGCATTTATCCATCTTGCCGCGCGAACCAAAATTACCAACTTTGGGATATTGCGGAGCGCCGAATGGACACGCGTAGAAGCAGTACCCGCAGCCGATGCACAGGTCTTTTGAATGCAATACCACGGCATCCGCCGTGGTGTAGAAGCAGTTCACGGGACAAACCGCTGCGCAGGGCGCGTCGGTGCAGTGCATGCAGGCCATGGAGACCGAGCGTTCGCCGGGCTTGCCGTCATTGAGAGTAATGACGCGCCGGCGGTTGATGCCCCAAGGCACTTCGTGCTCATTCTTGCAAGCGGTGACGCAAGCGTTGCATTCGATGCAGCGGTCGGCGTCGCAGAGAAATTTCATTCGCGCCATGATCGTTGCTCCTTATGCCGCTCGAATTTCACAGAGAGTGACTTTTGGCTCCTGCATGCCAGTCGCCGGGTCATACCCATATGAAGTAATGGTGTTCGCGCTTTCGCCGAGCACAACGGGATCCGTGCCCTGCGGGTAGTTCGCCCGCAGATCTTCGCCTGCGAGCCAGCCGCCAAAGTGGAACGGCATCCACGCGACGCCTTTCCCAACGCGCTCAGTGACGAGTGCCTTCATCTTGGCCTTGGAGCTGTTTTCCGCACCGGTGACCCATACCCAGCCGCCATCCTTGATTCCGCGGTCAGCGGCATCGGCAGGATTGATCTCCACGAACATGTCCTGTTGCAGCTCGGCCAGCCATTTGTTGGACCGAGTCTCTTCGCCGCCACCCTCGTACTCGACGAGACGACCTGACGAAAGAATGATCGGGAATTGCTTAGCGATTCCCTTTTCGACGGCGGCCTTCTGCACCGAGAAACCGATATTTGGCAGCCGGAATTGCTTGGCGTCCGGCAAGGTCGGATATTTGCTCACCAGATCGACGCGCGGTGTGTAGATCGGTTCACGATGCACCGGGATCGGATCAGGCAGACCAAATGCGTTCATGCGCGCTTTGGCGTTTCCGTACGGTACGCAGCCGTGTCGCATGGCTACGCGCTGAATGCCGCCGGACAGGTCGAGCGACCATGACACCGCGTCGGGCGTGGTCGGATTGACCTTATTGATCACCGCCATTTCAGCTTCGGTGAGGTCTTTCTCCCAACCGAGTTTCTTGAGCACAGCGAGCGTGAATTCGGGATAACCATCCTTGATCTCCGAATCCTTCGAATAGGATCCTTCAGCAAGCAGGTTGACCTTTACGGTCGAACCGTCGGGCTTTTTCTCTTCACGTTCCACACCGAAACGCGCACGGAAACAGCCACCTCCGTCCATAACCGCGAGATTCGTATTGTAGAGGAGCGGCGTCCCAGGGTGTTTGACCTCGGGCGAGCCCCAGCATGGCCACGGCAAGCCGTAGTAGTCGCCTTTGTTCGGGCCGGTGGTTGCCCGTTGGGTGAGCATGTCGAAGTCCGCCTGGTGCGCCATGTGCGACTTGATGCGCTCAGGTGACTGGCCGCAGTACCAGGTGGACCAGCTGCCACGGTTCATTTCGCGAAGGATGTCCTCAGCGACAGGCAGGTTGTTCTCAATCTTGATGTTCTTGAACATCGGGTCTGCAAAGCCGAGTTTCTTGGCGATGAGGTACATAACCTCAAGATCGTCCTTCGATTCGAAGATCGGTTTGACGATCTGCTCGCCCCATTGCATCGCGCGGTTGGAAGCGACGCGCGAACCCTTGCACTCAAACTGTGTCGCTACGGGCAGGAGGTACATGCTCTCCTTGCGCCCGGCCTGTACGGCGAGCGACGCCCATGTCGTCGGGTGCGGATCGGCCACGACCAGAAGATCGAGTGCCTTCAATCCCTTTAATGACTCAGGAATTCGCGTAATGCTGTTGCTGGCATGACCCTGCACGAACATGGCCCGCACATTGTCTTTTTGCGCAACCTGTTCCTTTGGTAGAATCGCGGCATCGAACCAGCGAGTAAGCGGGATGCCGGCCGTCTCCATGATCTGCTTGGAGTCGAACCGCGCCTGCAGGTAGTTGTAGTCAACTTCCCAAACACGCGACCAGTGCTTCCATGCTCCCTCGACCAAGCCGTAGTAGAACGGCAGCGTCACGATATCGAGGCCGACGTCCGTCGCGCCCTGGACGTTATCGTGGCCGCGGAAGATGTTGGCGCCCATGCCTTGGCCGCCGACATTGCCCGTGAGCAGCAATAGCATACAGCTGGCACGCACGTTGGCAGTGCCGACGGTGTGTTGGGTTTGGCCCATGCACCAAATCAGCGTCGAAGGCTTTTGTGTCGCGAACATCTGCGCAACGCGCTTGAGTTGCTCGCCCGGGACTCCGGAAACGCGTTCGACCTCTTCCGGCGTCCACTTCTCCATTTCCTTTCGCGCGTCTTCGAAACCGTAAACGCGCTGGCGAATAAATTCTTTGTCTTCCCAGCCATTCTTGATGATGTGCCACATCATCCCGTAGAGAACGGGAATATCGGTACCGGGCCGTAACCGCACATACTCGGTCGCGTGCGCGGCGGTCCGTGTTAGCCGCGGATCAATGACGATAACGTTCGCCTTGTTGAGCTCGGCGCCTTCCAGCAAATGCTGCAGGGATACTGGATGGGCTTCAGCCGGGTTGCCGCCCATGATGATCTGGGTCTTGGAATTGCGAATGTCTGTGTAGCTGTTCGTCATCGCGCCGTAGCCCCAGGTATTGGCCACTCCGGTGACAGTCGTCGAATGACAAATGCGCGCTTGGTGATCGGTATTGTTGGTTCCCCAGAAAGCGCCGAGCTTACGGAAGAGATAGGCGCCTTCGTTCGTCATCTTGGCAGAGCCCAACCAATAAACCGAGTCGCCGCCGGACTTCTGGCGAATTGCGTTTAGCTGGTCGCCGATCTCGTTGACCGCAACGTCCCATGAAACTCGCGTCCATTGGCCGTTGGTGAGCTTCATCGGATATTTGAGCCGCCGTTCACCCGACACGAGCTCGCGCACTGAGGCGCCCTTGGCGCAATGCGAACCGCGGTTAATCGGCGAATCCCAACTAGGTTCCTGACCAACCCAGACGCCGTTCGAAACTTCTGCCGTCACCGTGCAGCCGACCGAACAATGCGTGCAGACGCTCTTGCGGATGGTAGCGCCGGCGACATTTGGCCCGGCCGCTTCCGCTTTTTGTACGCTTGCGAGCGGCAATGCGCCGAGTGTGGCAAGGCCACTGGCG
>JBATYN010000123.1:0-6893 GCA_049674125.1 Pseudolabrys sp.
GGTCGGAGCGTAAACCGACCACACCATCTCGCCTCCTGCCGTGGCGCCAATATCGAGACCGAATTTATTGATCCCGCCAACGTACACTTCACGCGGACCCGGCTGGGATGGCGTGAACATGCAGGTCACGTCTTTATGCGACGTAATGATCAGGCCGATGCCGCCTGAAATATCGCAGGTTAACGTCCCGGCTTTCGTCCGTTCGGCTTGGGCCATGGTCGCAACTGGTGACGCAACTGCCGCGACGATCGCCAATGTTGCAATAGCGTTCAATGGCCTGCGCATCTGAAACTCCTTTTTCCAACGAATGATGGTCTATCAACGTCAGCAAGAACAACAAGTTCCCACCGCCGCAGATACTACAATTCGCCCACCTGCAATTTGTCAGGCGAGGCACCGGCCAGCGAAATTTAATTTCGCGTTCGCCGACAGTGAGCTGAACACAGTCTCGCACCCGACGAGCGCTGCAGGCGCAACCGATGGAGCTTTATGGTGGTCGCTCGCGGTCGGCACTTGCAGCACTTGCAGCCGATCACCTTTATGTGTCCGGTTTACAATTTGCACGATCGGAGCCTCTTTCGCCGCGGGCCACGCAACGAGCGACATCCCCAGCCCAATGGGTGGCGCAATCAGGTCCATCGCCAGCACAACGACAAATCCGGCCAGCAAATACGACGTGAAACCACGCATGACACTGCACTCCAGCCTCCTACGGAACGTGCCTGACGGAGTCAGCACCTATTCCGTGATTGTGACTGGCAACGACGGCCGACACTTAATGTTCCGCCAGGGTCAGCGCACAGCGAGAACTTGGCTTGCGGGGATAACAATGTAACAGCGCAATCCATCCGGATCGAACTCAAGATTGACCTCGGCATCGAACGCGCGCGTAAGATTGCGCTCGATCACCATGCTGCCGAATCCCTTTTTGCGCCTGCCTTTGACCTTGGGCCCGAGTTGTTCACGCCATTCGAGCGCGATCGCACTGCCGGTTGCACTTTCCGGCTGGCTCCAGGTGATGGACACGCGCCCTGCCGGCACCGAAAGCGCGCCGTACATCGCGGCATTGACGGCGAGCTCATGCAAGGCGAGCCCCAAGTTTTGTGCGGCTTCGGGTTTGAGCGCAATCGGCGGTCCATCGATCGAGACTTGCGCGGCTGAGCGGTCAAGATAGCCCGCCAGCTGTGAACGAATCAGCTCATTGAGCGAGGCCCCGTACCAGCTTTCTCGCACGAGCAGATCGTGTGATGCGGCGAGCGCCTGTAGCCTCGCGGCAAACTGCGTGAGGAAGCCCTCGACCGAGCCCGCATGATGGGCAGTCTGACGGGCCATTGCCTGGATTACCGCCAGCAGATTCTTCGAGCGATGCGTGAGCTCACGCAACAGAAGCCGTAAATGCGCCTCGCCTTCTTTGCGTTCGGTTACATCGACTGATGCGCAGGTTAGGCCCACGACCTCGCCTGCCTCATTGCGCAATGGCTCAATATGCAGATCGTGCCAACGAACGCCGGGTGAATCGTTGAACGAGACCTCGGCTCGTTTTGCCTCGCCGCTGGCGAGCACCTCTCGTTTTACGGCAACCACCGCCGCGCCGCCATCAGGCGGCAAAACCTCTGCGTCCGTGCGACCGAGGAGGTCTTCGATCGACCGCCCGAGCATCGGATTACTTATCGATGTGTATCGGAGGTCGCGATCCTGCGTGTATACCGTCACCTGCGATCCACGCAACGCGGTTTCATAACGCGCAAATCGCGCCCGCAACAAATTCAGCTCCCAGGCTTGCGCGTTTATGTGTTCCTGTAGCTGTCGGCGCTCCAGTTCGAGCTTTGCCAGATCGTTGGTTTCCGCACCGGACATATTACGAACCTTACCAATCGCTTTCTCATTTTCCAGCGCGAGATGCCGCCGGGCGGATAGAACATCTTTCACAGCGATTAAACGGGCCCTCCGCATGAATAAGTTGAGCCGAGGACGTGTCAACGAGTGAGATCACGTTGCGCTCCACAGGCCCGACACGTGTCGCGGCAACGTGAGCCCGAGGGGTACAAACGAGTCTAACGCCGGCGCGCACAAACTGTTGCACCGAACTGGTGATTTAGCGCGAGGTGGCGAAGGCTGTCTTCGGCGAACTTTGCCTATCCGCCATGGCGCCCGGATCACGTCGGTGATTTCGACTGCAATCCCGTCATGTTCCGCAATCCCCAGGCCCAAATCCCAGGAGGTGAGCATACTAGCTCGCGCGCCGCTCTCGCCTCCGCGCGTTGCGCTCAAAAAACAAGGCCTGGCTCAATACAGCCGACACTGTCGAGGGCTGAAACGGCTTTGCGATCAGGAACGCCGGTTCTGGCCGCTCTCCCGTCAGGAACCGCTCGGGGTAGGCAGTAATGAAAATGACCGGCACCTCGAACGTTCGCAGCATTTCATTCACGGCGTCCAGGCCCGAACTCCCATCGGCAAGTTGAATGTCGGCGAGGATAATTCCGGGACGCTTGGCTTTAGCAAGCGCAATCGCTTCGCTATGGGTGCGCGCAACACCCAGCACGCGATGGCCAAGGCTCTCGACCAGACCCTCAAGATCGAGCGCGATGAATGTCTCGTCCTCAATAATCAGAACGTCGGTGGCGATCTCGGCCGCGAGTTCGCGGCCTGATTCCTCGACGAGTTCACGCAATGTCGGTGCGTCGATATCGAGAACCTTCGCGGCATCGTCTTCCGAAAGCCCCTCCAGGGCGACAAGCAGGAAGGCCTGGCGCGGTTTCGGCGGGATTTGCGCCAGATGGCGCTCGACCGGCTGGCTGGGCGCCCCGCCGGACGGCTTGCCGTTTACGGCAATCGAATTCCAGATCTTCGTAAAAAGCCGATAGAGGGCGATGCGGGTGGAAAGCCCGGTATCGAGCACCTTTGGGTCCTGGACCAATGCCTCAAGTGTGGCTGCGACATAGGCGTCGCCGGAGGACTGGCTGCCGGAAAGAGCCCGCGCGTAGCGGCGAAGGTAAGGCAGATGTTGGGCAACTGCTTGAGATGTCGACAAGAATCCCTCCCGAATGAGTGCGCGACGCGGCCGACTGGGCTCGTGCCCCCCTTTTGATCAGCCTGTAGCGCGCCAACGCCGGTGTCGCAAAAAAGTTCCGTTCTAGGGGAACCATATGCCATTTCAGGGGTTTTGACAGGAACTAGGGGGCAACCGGTGCCCAACCCAGGGCTCGGAAGTCGGGGTTGAACAAATGAACGAACGAAAGCCCGTGGGACAGCAAAACCAAATGGAAGCCGCGGCAGCCCGTAACAAACGATCCAATGCGAAATCGGCCAAGCTGGGCAGAGATGTACAAGCCCGTCTCGGCCAACAACTGCGTGCGATGTACGACGACGTCGTAAATCAGGGCGTACCTGACCGGTTTAACGACCTTATCAATCGCCTCGATGCCAGCGGAAAAAAGGACACGCAGTAATGGCGATGGACGAGTCGGTCCGCAAAGCCGTTCTCAGTGCGGTGCCTAGTCTCCGGGCATTCGCGATCTCGCTCTGCGGGAACGTGGATCGCGCGGACGATCTGGTGCAGGAAACGCTGTTGCGTGCGCTTGCCAATATCGACTCCTTTCAGCCCGGCACTAACATGTCGGCGTGGCTCTTCACGATCTTGCGAAATCATTTCCGCTCGGAATATCGCAAGCGCCGCCGTGAGGTGGAGGACAGCGATGGCCACCATGCCGAGTCGCTGAAATCGCAGCCGGAGCAATATGGACACGTCGAATTCCGCGAATTCCGCGAAGCGCTGGCGCAATTGCCATCGGATCAGCGCGAAGCGCTCATCCTGGTAGGCGCATCCGGGTTTTCATACGAGGAAGCCGCCGGAATCTGCGGCTGCGCCGTCGGTACAATCAAATCGCGCGTCAATCGCGCCCGAACGCGGCTCGCCGAGCTGCTGAACGTCCATAGCGCAGAAGATTTCGGCCCCGATGAAACGACGCGCGCTGTACTGGCGAGTGGTGGCGAATAGATCCGCCGACTTACGAAATTTCTGCCGCCTGTCTTAAATCAAGGTGATAGACTTCAGGAACCGGTTCAATTGCCGGTGAGTTTGCCTTGTGTCTGTAGCGTCGAAGGAGGTGCGTCCATGGCGCCGCGTCCAAACTGGAAAGGCTTCCTCAAATTATCGTTAGTGTCGTGCGCAGTCGCGCTGTATCCCGCCACGACGACCAGCCAACGTATTCGCTTCAACATCATCAACCGCAAGACCGGCAACCGGATTCGCAACGAGGTGGTGGACACCGAAACCGGCGAGCCGGTCGATCAGGAAGATCGCGTCAAGGGCTACCAATTTGAAAAGGGAGAGTACGTCCTGGTCGAAGAGGACGAGCTTGATAACGTCGCACTCGAAAGCACCCACACGATCGACATCGAAGAATTTGTGCCGATGTCCGATGTGGATCGCATTTATCTCGACGAATCCTATTACCTGGTGCCACAAGACGAGGTCGCGCAGGAAGCTTTCGCAGTCATTCGCGAGGCCATGCGCAAGGAAGAACTCGCCGGCCTCGCGCGCGTGGTTATCTATCGGCGCGAACATTTATTGCTGCTGCGCCCGCGCGGAAAAGGACTGCTGGCAACCGCATTGCGCTACAAGAACGAGGTGCGCGACGAAAAGGACTATTTCGACGATATTGAAAACATCAAAGTGCCCGCCGACATGCTGAAGCTTGCGATCCACATTCTCGATACCAAGAAGGGACACTTCAATCCCGATAAATTCGAGGATCGCTACGAGAATGCGTTGCAGGACTTGATCAAGGCCAAACGCGCCGGCAAAGCGCCGCCAGTCATATCGGAGCCGCGCCCAAGCAATGTCATCAATCTCATGGATGCCTTGCGCCGCAGCGCGCAACGAGATCGCAGCCCCACGACGCCGCGCAAGAGTAGCTCGCGCACGAAGCGTTCGAGCGCGCGCCGCAAAGTGAAAAAGGCGGGCTAGCGCACGATCCCTAAACGATGGGCTCTCAGGATCATGCGCACGCGGAAAAAAGCAGGGCTGAAGACCTATCGCGCCAAGCGCCGCTTTGCCGTTACCGCCGAACCGAAGGGCAAGATTGAGCGCAAACGAGGCAACGCGTTCGTAATCCAGAAACATGCCGCGCGCAGGCTTCACTACGACCTGCGCCTCGAGCTCGACGGCGTCATGAAAAGCTGGGCGGTCACACGCGGTCCGAGTCTGGTTCCGGGTGTAAAGCGGCTCGCGGTCCAGGTCGAGGACCACCCGATCGCCTACAACAAATTCGAAGGGACAATCCCGCGGGGCGAGTATGGCGGCGGCACCGTGATGGTTTGGGATCGCGGCCGCTGGCAGCCGGAAATTGATCCGCACAAAGGATTGGCCAAAGGCCACCTTTCTTTCACGCTCGATGGCGAAAAGCTGCACGGTGGGTGGCACCTCGTGCGCATGCACCGGCGGCCCGGCGAAAAACGCGACAACTGGTTGCTCATCAAGCAGCACGACGATGCGGCGCGCTCGTCCCGCGACGAAGATATCCTTGAGGACGAACCTCTTTCAGCCGTCACCGGCCGCACAATGGATGAGATTGCAAACGGGCCGAAGAGGGAATGGCGGAGCAACAGAACAAATTCGAGTAAAACCGCGAAGGCTTCGAAGAAGACGATTGCGCCGCGCAAGCAAGCGCGCGCCGCCGCAATCAAGCCACTTCGCAAAACCGAGAGCGCTAAAGGCGACGCAGTGGCCGCTGCGCCGCACCGCGCCCTGCCCGCCTTCGTCGCGCCTTGTCTCGCCTCGCTCAGTGACAAGGCGCCCGATAGCGACAATTGGCTGCACGAGATCAAATTCGACGGGTACCGCATTCAGGCCAGGTTGGACCACGGCAAGGTAAAACTCCTCACTCGGAAGGGTTTCGACTGGACCAAAAAATTTCCCACGGTCGCAGCCCGGATAGCCAATTTGCCGGCTAAAAGTGCCTTGATCGATGGCGAGGTTGTTGTGGAAGAAAACGACGGCGTCTCAAGCTTCTCACTGCTCCAACAGGACCTCAAAGAGAGCCGTCACGACCGGATGGCGTTCTATCCATTCGATCTTCTGCATCTTGACGGAACCGACCTGAGACCATTGCCGCTTGTCTCGCGCAAAAGTGCATTGGCAAAACTCCTCAGACGGCAACCGGCCCGTGGCTCCTTGCGCTTCAGTGAATCGCTGACCGAACCGGGGACGAAACTGCTCCGCCACGCCTGCAAATTGGGTCTGGAAGGCATTGTGTCCAAGCTTGCCGACGCACCATACCATTCCGGCCGGGGCCGCGACTGGATAAAGACCAAATGTTCGGATCGGCAGGAACTGGTCGTCACTGGTGTCGTGCCATCGACTGCGGACGCCCGTGCCGTTGGTGCGCTCGTGCTTGGCTTCTATGAGCACGGAAAACTGCGTTACGCCGGACGCACCGGGACCGGTTTCACGCGTGATACTGCACGCTCCCTTTTTCGCAAGCTGATGACTATCAAGAGGGATAAAACGCCTTTCGATACTGTCCCGGCAGAGGAGCGTGGTGTTCGCAAACCGATTTGGGTCGAGCCGAGCATGGTCGTAGAAGTCGACTTCCACGGTTGGACCCACGGTGATCGCGTACGGCAAGCCTCATTCCAAGGCGTCCGTGAAGACAAGGCTGCGAAGGATGTCGTGCGCGAGAAGGCGATTGCTGCAGCCAGCCGGGCCGCAATCGTGAAACGCAGCGCGCCACTCAAGAAAGTTGATGTCAGCGTCGCAGGCGTACACTTGACTCACCCCGACCGGATTTATTGGGCCGAGGGAAAAATTACAAAGCACGACCTGGCGGATTTCTACGCCCATGTGTGGAAATTGATGCGGCCGCACGTTATCTACCGGCCGATCGCCCTGC
>JBATYN010000124.1:0-4507 GCA_049674125.1 Pseudolabrys sp.
AGCGTATGCCATGTCGCCGGAAGAATCTTTTAAACCCACAATACGGGACGGAAACGTCTCCAGCAGGTGCTCGATGAGTTTGACGTGCCAGGGCAGGCCCGACATTGCCGGGAAATGATAAAGATAGATCGGAATCGGCTTGCGTTCGGTCGCCTTCACGAGCGTGTCGATATAAGCGACCAGGCCATCGTCTGGCACACCTTTGTAATAGAACGGCGGCAGCACAAGGGCGCCGGCAAAGCCCAGCTCGGTCGCGTGGCGGGTCAGCGCGACCGCATCCGACACCGAGGCGGCACCGGTTCCGACCATCAGCCGATGCAGCGGCAACCCGTTTGTCTTGTACGCATCCATGACCGCCTTACGCTCGTCGAGCGAGAAGGAGGTGGCTTCCCCGGTGGTGCCGAGAACGTTGAGGCCGTCGCACCCATTGTCGAGGAGATAGCGCGCCAGGTTGACCGCGCGCTTGAAATCGGGGGCGCTGTTCTCATCGATGGGTGTGGCGACAGCGGCGATTACTCCGGAAAGGGTTTTGGCGGTCATGACTTTTCCTTCGAGCACGAAAACAGTTAGCCGCTGACATTATAGGCTGCAAGCGCCGCCATGTTGACGAGCTGATTGTCCTTGGCGCCGAGTTGCACGATCTGCACCGGGCGGTCGAGCCCGACCAGCAGCGGCCCGATCACAGTGGCGCCGCCCAATTCCTGCAGCATTTTGGTCGAGATCGACGCAGAGTGAAATGCCGGCATGATCAGGACATTCGCGGGCCCCGACAGACGGCAGAAAGGATAGGGCGCGGCTAATTCGGGGTTGAGCGCCACGTCGGCGGCCATCTCGCCGTCATATTCAAAATCGACCCGTTTGCTGTCGAGGATCTTCACTGCCTCGATGACCCGAGCCGAGCGCTCGCCCTGCGGATGGCCAAACGTTGAGAAAGCGAGCAGCGCCAGCCGGGGTTCGTAACCGAGCCGGCGGGCGACGCCCGCAGCTTCGACGGCGATCTCGGCAATCTCGTGCGCCTGGGGCATTTCGGTCACCGCTGTGTCGGCCACCAGCACTGTACGGCCGCGCGCAACGACGACGGAGACGCCGATCACACGGTGACCCGGCTTGG
Organism: Pseudolabrys sp.; assembly: GCA_049674125.1. GTDB lineage: Bacteria > Pseudomonadota > Alphaproteobacteria > Rhizobiales > Xanthobacteraceae > Pseudolabrys. The sequence continues at coordinate 1,112 of JBATYN010000124.1, forward strand.
GATCAATCACGTGGCAGACGTCTTCGAGCGCGACCGAGAAATTGCGAGTCACACCCGTCACCATCGCGTCGGCATCGCCGAGTGCGACCATGCAGGCGGCGAAATGGTTGCGGTCCTGGTTCACCAGCCTCTGGCAGTCGCGTACGAGATAGCCATGCCGCTGCAGCCGCTCGTACAAGAAGTTGATGTAAGCGGAATTGCGCGTCGATAGACGCGCGTTGACAATTTCGATGCCCTCACCGAGCTCGATGCCGGTCTCGCTCGCGGACTGGCGCACGCGATCTTCGCGTCCAACCAGCAGTGCGGTGCCCAGCCCCTGGTGCACGAAGCTTGCTGCGGCGCGGATCACTTGCTCTTCCTCGCCCTCGGCGAAGACGACACGCTTTGGCTGCCGCCGCAGCCGGTCGTAGACCTGCACCAGCGTCCCTGCAATCGGATCGCGCCGGGCGTTGAGCTGGTGGCGATAAGCATCGATGTCGACGATCGGCTTGCGCGCAACACCGGTATCCATCGCAGCTTGCGCCACGGCCGTCGGGACGCAGGAAATCAGCCGCGGATCGAATGGCACCGGGATGATGTAGTCGGGTCCGAATTTCGGTCGCGCGCCATAGGCGCTGGCCACTTCATCCGGCACGTCCTCGCGCGCCAGCGCGGCTAACGCGCGTGCGGCGGCGATCTTCATCTCCATGTTGATGGCCGATGCGCGCACGTCGAGCGCGCCGCGGAAAATATAAGGAAAACCGAGCACGTTATTGATCTGGTTCGGATAGTCGGACCGACCCGTCGCCATGATGGCGTCGTCGCGTATCGCTGCGACCTCTTCGGGAGAAATCTCCGCATCGGGATTCGCCATGGCGAAGATGATCGGCTTGGCGGCCATCGACTTGATCATATCGGCGGTGAAAGCGCCTTTGACAGAGAGCCCGAAAGCGACGTCGGCGCCTTCAAACGCCTGCGAAAGCGTGCGCGCCGACGTCTTGATCGCATAGCCCGACTTCCACTGGTTCATCCCGTCCTTGCGACCCTGGTAGATCACACCCTTGGTGTCGCAAAGGATCAGGTTTTCCGGCTTGAAGCCGATTGCTTTGAGCAGCTCAAGGCAAGCGATGCCGGCGGCGCCCGCGCCATTACAGACGAGCTTGGTCGTTGCGATCTCGCGTCCCGTGAGATGAAGCGCGTTGAGAAGGCCGGCGGCAGCGATGATAGCGGTGCCGTGCTGGTCGTCGTGGAACACCGGGATGTCGAGCAACTCGCGCAGCTTTTGCTCGATGATGAAACATTCCGGCGCCTTGATGTCCTCGAGGTTGATGCCGCCCCAGCCGGCACCGAGATAGCGAACGCAATTGATGAACTGATCCGGGTCTTCGGTGGAGACCTCCAGATCGATGGAATCGATATCGGCAAAGCGCTTGAACAGCACCGCCTTGCCTTCCATCACCGGCTTTGCGGCCAGCGCGCCGCGGTTGCCAAGACCCAGGATGGCGGTGCCGTTGGTGATGACGGCGACGAAATTGCCCTTCACCGTGTAGTCGTAGGCCCGGCTGGGATCCTCGGCGATCGCCAGCACCGGCACCGCGACGCCGGGCGAATAGGCGAGCGAGAGGTCGCGCTGGGTCGCCATCGGTTTGGTGGCGATGACTTCCAGCTTGCCCGGCCGGCCAACGCTGTGAAATTGCAGAGCTTCCTGGTCGGTAAAGGTCGGCCGGCTGCGTCCGGTGGGGGGCTTGGCGGGCATCGTTACTCCATGAACACGACCGGTATGCCCGGCAAAGCGACGTTAGCGGATGCAACCATAATGACTCAAGGGAAGGCGATTGCTGCTATTGGTACTGTTGTATGAAAGCGGGGCGCAGGGTAATCGGTGCCCGGACGAGCGATTCTGACTGATTGGGGCTATGATCCGTTTTCTTTTCCGATTTTTTGGCCTGCTCTGTCTGGCAGCCGGATTTATCCTGCTGATCTATGACGGCACCAAGTCGATTGCTGGCAACAGGCTCTTTCTCACCAGCGTGCGGACGCTGTGGGAGCTGATCAATGCCGGCAGCCTCGAAAAGATTAAGCCGATGATCGAGTCTTATGCAGGCGGTTACCTTTGGGATCCGCTGATGCTCACCTTTTTGGCGGCTCCGAGCTGGAGCGTGCTCGGCGGGTTCGGCATCGTTTTCCTTCTGCTCGGCCGCAAGAAAAAACCGCTGATCGGCTACGCGCGGCCGTAGCGCCTCCCGGGCGTGAACAGGCTGTTTCGGGCTCTGGCCAACACGTGATCGCGGGGGCCGTTTCCGTTAGCCTGCCGCCGACCTATATTGCGGTTAGCGATTGCAGGAGAACCAAGCATGTTCGGCTTCAAGAAAGTTGCCATGCCCAAGCCCGGCGAGGCCTTGCCGGGCCGCTCGAGCCCCATCCGCACCGCGGCTGCACATTTCATCAATCACCACGCCCTGAAGGGGCCTTATCCGGAAGGCTTCGAAATAGCGATGTTCGGCCTTGGCTGCTTCTGGGGCGCCGAGCGAATATTCTGGCAGTTGGGCGAGGGCATTCACGTGACCGCGGTCGGCTATGCCGGCGGGATGACGCCCAATCCGACCTATGAGGAGGTCTGCTCGGGCCGCACCGGCCACAACGAAGTTGTGCTGGTCGTCTATGACCCGAAGAAGATTTCCTACGAGACTTTGCTCAAGACATTCTGGGAAAGCCACGACCCGACGCAGGGCATGCGCCAGGGCAATGACGTCGGCACGCAGTATCGTTCCGGCATTTATACGTTCAATGCCGCGCAACGGCAGGCGGCCGAGGCCTCAAAAGAGATGTACGAGCAGGAGCTCAAAAAGAAGCGTTACGAAACGATCACCACCGAGATCGTGGATGCCCCCGAATTCTATTTCGCCGAGGACTACCACCAGCAGTATCTGGCGAAAAATCCAATGGGCTATTGCGGGCTCGGCGGTACCGGAGTGTCGTGCCCGATTGGGACCGGCGCCAAGCTGACGCAGGGCGCCTCGGCCTGAGCGCTTCTTTTGTCATTCCGGGACGCGGCGAAGCCCCGGACGACGCCCATCGATGTGCCGGCAGCGGTCGAGCAGGCCTACGTGCTCGATGCAGAGCGGTGCGTTTAGCGCGGCTGAAAACTTGTTTCTCGACTGTCAATGGCCGGGCTGCATTTTTGACGTCAAGAGACGTCACTTCTTCATATGCGTCGCGAGAAATTCTTGCGTACGTTTCCAGGCGACGTCGCCCGCGGCCTTGTTGTAGCTTGCGCGCTCGTCGCAATAAAAGCCGTGCGCGGCGCCCGGATAGACATAGGTTTCCGCCTGCGGCTGTTTCTTCTTGATCTCTTCAACCACCGTCAATGGAATGCCGTCGTCCTTCTCGCCGAAATGCATTTGCATCGGACACTTC
>JBATYN010000125.1:0-2584 GCA_049674125.1 Pseudolabrys sp.
GGCATACAGATCAATCGTTTTTGCGCATCCGGCCTCGATGCGGTGAACTTCGCTGCGGCCGAAGTCATGTCCGGCCAGCATGAGATGACGGTTGGCGGCGGCGTCGAATCGATGAGCCGCATTGGCATCGGCGCTTCGGGTGGTGCATGGCCGGTCGACCCATCGATCGCGGTTGCGACCTACTTCCTGCCGCAGGGCATTTCCGCCGATCTGATCGCGACCAAATACGGTTTCTCACGCGACGACGTCGACGCCTATGCGGTCGAAAGCCAGAAGCGCGCGGCGAAGGCGTGGGACGAAGGCCGCTTCAAGAATTCGGTGGTGGCGATCAAGGACGTCAACGGGCTGACGATTCTCGCCAAGGACGAACACATGCGGCCGAACACCACGATGCAGACGCTCGCCGCCTTGCAGCCGTCTTTTGTGCAGATGGGCGACATGGCGGGCTTTGATGCGGTTGCCGTGCAGCGCTATCCGGAAGTCGAGGCGGTCAACCATGTGCACACACCCGGCAATTCCTCGGGCATCGTCGACGGCGCCGCTGCGGTGCTGATCGGCAGCAAGGCCGCCGGCAAGGCCGCTGGCCTCAAGCCGCGCGCCCGCATTCGTCAATTTGCAAACATCGGATCCGAGCCCGCGATCATGCTGACAGGACCGATTCCGGTGACCGAGAAGGTCCTGAAGAAAGCCGGCATGAAAAAGAAGGACATCGACCTGTGGGAGCTCAACGAGGCCTTTGCGTCGGTGGTCCTGCGCTATATGCAGGCGTTGAATATTTCGCACGACAAGATCAACGTAAATGGCGGGGCCATCGCCATGGGCCATCCACTCGGTGCAACCGGCGCGATGATCCTTGGCACCGTCCTTGATGAGCTGGAGCGGCGCGACAAGGAAACCGCGCTGATCACGCTTTGCATTGGGGTTGGCATGGGCACGGCGACAATTATCGAACGCGTATAAGTGGGAATTCAAATGCCGAAGATCGACATCGAAAAAATCGCAATCGACACCGCGACAGGCTATCCGCCACCGTTCAACAAGGCGGTCGAGGGGCGCAGCCGCAAACGGATCGGCCGGGAGGCCGGCCTCACACACTTCGGCGTCAATATTTGCACGCTCAAGCCGGGTGCGGCGTCATCGCAGCGCCACTGGCATGAAAATGAGGACGAACTCGTCTACGTGCTTCAGGGCGAAGTGGTGTTGCGCGAGGATAGCGGCGAGACTGTGCTCAAGCCCGGCGACGCCGCGGCCTGGAAAGCAGGCGTGCCGAACGGTCATTGCCTGATCAATCGCTCGGATCGCGATGCCGTTTTCATCGAGGTTGGCACCCGCGCTACGTCAGAGCGCGCGTACTATTCCGAGATCGACATGATGGTCGTGCGTGACGAAAAGGGTGCGCGTTACACCAAGAAGAACGGCGAGTTGTATCCGAAATAGGACCCCACGCCATGAGCAATTTCAAAATCGAAACCGACGCCGACGGCATCGCGCTTGTCACCTGGGACATGGCCGATCGCTCGATGAACGTCATCACGATGGACGTGATTGCAGAGCTCGGCGTGGTGGTCGAAAAGATCGCGAACGATGCTGCGATCAAAGGCGCGGTGATCACGTCGGGCAAACAGGCTTTCTGCGGCGGCGCCGATCTGACGATGCTCGACCGGATGGCTGACATCTTCGCCACGATGGTCAAGACGCAAGGCGAACAGGCGGCCGCTGGGCAACTCTACGAAGAAAGCCGCAAGTTGTCGTTGCTCTATCGCCGCATTGAAACTTGCGGGAAGCCGTGGGTTTGCGCGCTCAATGGAACGGCGATGGGTGGCGGCTTCGAGCTTGCGCTCGCATGCCATCATCGCGTTGCCGCGGACGATGCAAAGACCCGGCTTGGCCTGCCGGAGATCAAGATCGGGCTGTTCCCGGGCGCCGGCGGCACCCAACGCGTTGCACGCATGCTGCAGCCCGCCGACGCGTTGCAATTCCTGCTCAAGGGCGACCAGCTCAAAGTCGATCGCGCCAAATCGATGAAGCTGGTCGATAACGTTGTGCCGGCAGCCGAACTGATCAAGACAGCGAAGGACTGGATCAAGGCCGGCGGCAAAGGCGTCGCGCCATGGGACGTGCAGGGCTTCCGCCTTCCAGGCGGTTCGGTTTATTCGAAAGCCGGAATGATGACCTTCCCGGCGGCGAATGCGATTTACCGGCGCGAGACATACGACAACTATCCGGCCGCGCGCGCCATTCTTCAGGTTGTCTACGAAGGCTTGCAGCTGCCGTTTGATACCGCGCTGCGCGTTGAATCGCGCTGGTTCGCCAAGATCCTGCGCTCCCCGGAAGCGGCTGCGATGATCCGCTCGCTGTTCGTATCCATGCAGGAACTCAACAAAGGCGCGCGCCGGCCGGCGAACGAGCCGCCAACGAGCATAAAGAAGATCGGCGTGGTCGGCGCGGGGTTCATGGGCGCCGGCATTGCGCAAGTGAGTGCCGCCGCCGGGTTGCAGGTGGTACTGATCGACCGCGATCAGGAAACCGCTGACAAGGGCAAGGCCGGATTGCAAAAGGCGCTCAGCGACCGCGTGATGAAGGG
>JBATYN010000126.1:0-11992 GCA_049674125.1 Pseudolabrys sp.
GGATCTGTTCGCGAATATCCGGCCGGCGCGAACTTACGCGGGCTTCCCACCGCGCTGTGGCGAATTTGATCTGGTGGTCGCACGCGAAAACACCGAGGGATTCTACGCGGACCGCAATATGGCGGAGGGTAGCGGCGAGGTCCTCGTCACCAAGGACGTCGCTATATCCTTGCGTCGTATCACACGCGCTTGCAGCGAACGTATTGCACGAGCGGCATTTGATCTGGCGATGACCCGGCGCAAGCGCGTCACCATCGTGCACAAGGCCAACGTATTGAAAGTTACTGACGGGCTGTTCATTGAATCATGTCGGACGGTCGCACGGGAATATCCGGCCGTCGCGGTCGATGATGTCATTGTCGACGCCATGATGGCGCATGTCGTGCGCAATCCACAGCGCTTCGACGTTATCGTCACGACGAACATGTATGGCGACATATTGTCCGATTTGACGTCCGAACTGTCGGGCAGCCTGGGCCTTGCTGCCTCGCTCAACGCTGGAGCAGACCATGGAATGGCGCAGGCTGCTCACGGGTCGGCGCCGGATATTGCGGGTAAGAACGTGGCGAATCCGCTGTCGCTGATTTTATCGGCCGCCCTGTTGCTCGCCTGGCATGGCCGTCGCAATAAAGCCAATTCTTTTGAAGCCGCCGCCGCGGCAATTGAGAAAGCGGTGGAGGCCGCGATCGCCGCCAAGGAGGCGACATCCGATGTGGGCGGCCGCCTTGGCACGCGCGAGACCGGCGATGCGGTGACCGCGCGCGTTCGTGCGTGATGCGCTGCGATAGCCACATCCATATCGTTGGGCCAACCGATCGCTATCCGCAGGTGGCCGAGCGTAGTTATCTCGCTGATGTCGCTACGCTCAAGCAGATTGAAAGCGTCTCGGCGACACGTGCGATAAGACGCTATGTGATCGTTCAGCCCAGTTTCTATGGGGCCGACAACAGCCTGCTCCTGGAAACTCTTAATATGCTCGCCGGTCGCGGGCGTGGCGTTGTGGTTATTGATCCGCGAGCAATCTCCGCGCGGGTCTTGTCGGATATGAGCGGGCAGGGCGTGCGCGGCTTGCGCCTCAATCTGTATAGCCCGCTCCGTGAAAAAGCGCAGCTCGCAGAACGTTTCGCGGCGATTGCGGAGCTTGCGCAAGAATTGAGTTGGCACATTGAAGTTATCGCGCCGATTAAGATGCTGGCTGAGAATTCAACACTACTCGGGAGCTCGCGAGCGCCGGTGGTGATCGACCATTTCGGGGTTTTTACGGGCCACACACCTGAGCAAGCCGAGGGCCGAATGCTGTTGGGCCTGTTGGCAATGTCGCATGTGTGGATGAAGTTATCGGCACCCTATCGCGTGAGCGAAGATGCGTTGGCGACCAAGCCAGACCAGGCCTGGCTCACGGCCATTCTTGCGACCGCGCCGGACCGCTGCGTCTGGGGTAGCGACTGGCCGCATACGCCGCCGCACGATCAGCAAATGGGTAGCACCGTACTCGCACCTTATCGTAATCTTCGTTACGAAACGCTGGTCGATGATTTCGTAACGGCCGTGGGCTCGGCGGAACTGGCGGAACACATTCTTTCGGACAACCCGGCCCGGCTCTACGAATTTGAATAACGCGACGCCGGAACCAACGCGGCGACCATTCACGGGAGGATTTCACATGCGCGCCACGTCTGTGTTGGCCGTTGGTCTTGTCGCGGCTTCAGTAAATGTTGCGGCCGTCGTACCTGGATGGACCCAAGCCTATCCAAGTCGCACCATACAGCTAATCGTCGCATACGCCGCCGGCGGTACCGGCGATATCGTCGCGCGGTCCATTTCGGACAAGCTCGGTGTTGCGCTCGGGCAGTCTGTCGTGGTCGAGAACCGGGCCGGCGCAAGTGGCGCCATCGGCGCCCATTCGGTGACGAGCGCCGCACCCGACGGTTACACGCTGCTGGTGGGACAGACCGGGGAAATTGCGGTCAACCAGCACTGGCTTAAAGGTCTCAACTACGATCCCGACAAGGATCTGATGCCCATCGCGCTTGCGGCCGTTGTGCCGTTGGCGCTTGTGGTGCCGACCAAGGCCCCGTATTCGACCTTGCCGGAGTTCCTGACGGCGTTGAAAGCAAAACCGAAGATGACCTTTGCGTCCGCAGGCATTGGCACGCCCGGTCACTTTGCGGGTGAGCTTCTCAAAGCGAAGTTCGACGAAAATCTTACTCACGTCCCCTATAAGGGCGCGGGGCCTGCGCTTACCGACGTCATTGGCAACCATGTCGATTTCTATTTTCCGGGATTTCCGGCAGCGGCGCCGCACGTCAAATCGGGGGGCGTAAAAATGCTGGCGCTGTCTTCAGCCAAGCGTTCCCCGGCCGCGCCTGATGTACCGACGGTCGCTGAGGTGACAGGGATCAAGGACTACGACTTCACACTCTGGGCCGGCTTTTTCGCACCGCGCGGTACCCCACAGCCCATTATCGACCGGTTGAACAAAGAGATTAACAAGGTAATTGAAGATCCTGATGTTAAGGCGCGTCTGGAGGCAGCCGGCGCCGTAGTCACGCCCATGTCGGTCGCTCAGTTCAAGGACTTTGTCCAAAACGAGAGTTCGAAATACCTGCGGGTCATCAAAGAGACGGGGGTGACGTCGCAATAGGCGTAACAATGTACCATTCGCGCCGTGCATGTCAGGGATGGGCCCGAAAGGCTCCGAATCGTCGATTTTTCAGCCATTTCCGCTTGACTTAGCTGAGTCACGCCGATACATACCCCACACTTTATGGCAGGCGGTGAGCTTCGCTTGTTCGGAACGGCCGCCCGGCTAATCCTTTGAGAGTGTTGCGTTTTCTCGAAGCTTGGCTGGCGCATCGCCTCGACCAATGAAGCTCAAACGCTGCCTCTGACAGCCACTGTCAGGCTTAAGTGACGGCTGTGTTGCTTCACGGCAGCGCCGCCATCTGAAACGGAAAGAGCGCCTTCGCAACCGAAGCGGATGGCGCGATTTCGTTTTGCGCGTGGAGAAGCGCGCAGCAATGCCGGGGCGAATAGCCCGAGACCACGCGGACAAAATGTCCGCAACACATACAGAGGGATAGCGCGGACGATTCCGTTCTCGCGCTTATTTCTCAGAACGAAGGTAGCGAAGGCCAACGATGCCGACGATCAACCAGTTGATTGCCAAGCCGCGGCACCCTCTCAAAGCGCGCAACAAGGTGCCGGCCTTGCAGGCTTCTCCGCAGAAGCGGGGCGTCTGCACGCGCGTCTATACCACCACGCCCAAGAAGCCGAATTCGGCGCTGCGCAAGGTTGCCAAAGTTCGTCTGACCAATGGTTTCGAAGTCATCGGATACATCCCGGGCGAGGGCCATAACCTGCAAGAGCACTCGGTCGTGATGATCCGCGGCGGACGCGTGAAAGACCTTCCGGGCGTTCGCTATCACATCCTGCGTGGTGTGCTCGATACGCAGGGCGTGAAAAACCGTAAGCAGCGCCGGTCGAAATACGGCGCGAAACGGCCCAAGTAAGGATCAGCGTCATGTCCCGCCGCCACGCCGCAGAAAAACGTGAGATCATCCCGGACCCGAAGTTCGGCAACATCGTCGTCAGCAAGTTCATGAATGCCATCATGCACGATGGCAAGAAATCGGTAGCGGAAGGCATCGTCTACGGCGCGCTATCGACGATCGAAGGCAAAACGAAACAGAATCCTCTTACGGTTTTCCAGCAGGCCCTCGACAACGTGATGCCCTCAATCGAGGTTCGCTCACGGCGCGTCGGCGGTGCCACTTATCAAGTACCGGTGGAAGTACGGACATCACGCCGGCAGGCGCTCGGCATTCGCTGGATCATCGCGGCCGCGCGCGAACGCAACGAACGCACGATGACGGAGCGGCTCTCAGCCGAGTTGCTCGACGCATCCAATAACAGGGGAAATGCCGTCAAGAAGCGCGAAGATACCCACAAGATGGCGGAAGCCAACCGGGCCTTCTCGCATTATCGCTGGTGATAGAAGAAAAAGATTCAAGGACCCCTATGCCCCGCAAGCATGCCATCGAGGACTACCGCAATTTCGGCATCATGGCGCACATTGATGCCGGAAAGACGACGACGACTGAGCGGATCCTCTATTACACCGGCAAGAGCCACAAGATCGGCGAGGTGCACGAAGGCGCCGCGACGATGGATTGGATGGAGCAGGAGCAGGAACGCGGTATCACGATTACTTCGGCCGCGACCACCGCGTTCTGGAACGAAAAGCGGCTCAACATTATTGACACACCGGGCCACGTTGACTTCACCATTGAAGTGGAGCGGTCACTGCGCGTGCTCGACGGCGCCGTCGTTGTTCTCGACTCCAACCAGGGTGTCGAGCCGCAGACCGAGACAGTTTGGCGCCAAGGCGATAAATACAAGGTTCCGCGCATCGTCTTCGCCAACAAGATGGACAAGATCGGCGCCGACTTCTTCAAATGCATTGACGACATCAAAACCCGCCTCGGTGCCAAACCGGTGGCGATCCAGCTCCCGATCGGCTCGGAGCAAGCATACAAAGGCCTGATCGACCTGGTGCGCATGAAGGGCGTGGTCTGGGACGACGAATCCCTCGGCGCCAAATACCAAGATATCGATATTCCGGCTGACATGCTCGAGCAGGCCAAGGAATACCGCGATAAGATGATCGAGGCGGCGTGCGAGCTCGACGATGATGCAACTACCGCCTACCTCGAGGGCAAGATGCCCGACGAGGCCACCATCAAGAAGCTGATCCGCAAAGCCGTAATCACCGGAGCCTTTTTTCCCGTGCTATGCGGCTCTGCCTTCAAGAACAAAGGCGTGCAGCCACTACTCGACGCAGTTGTCGACTATCTCCCGAGCCCACTCGACGTGCCGCCGATTCACGGCATCAATCCTGACAACGGTGAAGATGTTATCCGCGAGCCGAAGGACAACGCGCCTCTTGCGCTGCTCGCCTTCAAGATCATGGACGATCCCTTTGTCGGCACGATCACTTTTTGCCGCATCTATTCGGGGACGCTATCCAGCGGCACTGGCGTGATCAATTCGACCAAGGAGCGTAAGGAGCGGATCGGCCGCATGCTGTTGATGCATGCGAATAATCGTGAGGACATCAAGGAAGCTTATGCCGGCGATATTGTTGCGCTGGCTGGCCTCAAGGAAGTGCGCACCGGCGACACGCTGTGCGACCCGCAAAAGCCGGTGATCCTGGAGAAAATGGAATTCCCCGATCCGGTCATCGAGATCGCGATCGAGCCGAAATCAAAGGCCGACCAAGAAAAGCTCGGCGTCGCGCTTGCCAAACTTGCTGCCGAGGACCCGTCATTCCGCGTCTCCACAGACCAGGAGAGCGGCCAGACCATCCTTAAGGGCATGGGCGAACTGCATCTCGACATCAAGGTCGACATCCTCAAGCGTACCTATAAGGTCGATGCCAATATCGGTGCGCCGCAGGTTGCCTTCCGCGAAAAGATCTCGCAGCGCGTTGAGCACGGCTACACCCATAAAAAGCAGACGGGTGGCTCAGGTCAGTTTGCGCAGATCAAGATCATCGCCGAGCCGACGCAGCCTGGTACTCCGTTCGAGTTCGAGAACGAGATCGTGGGCGGCGCGGTGCCGAAAGAATACATCCCCGGCGTCGAGAAAGGCCTGGAGTCAGTCCTTGGCTCTGGCGTTGTGGCCGGTTTTCCGGTCGTGGATCTCAAGGTAACGCTGATCGACGGAAAATATCATGACGTCGATTCGTCCGCGCTCGCCTTCGAAATTTGCGCACGGCAATGCCTCAAAGAAGCGCTGCAAATGGCCAGGCCGATTCTCCTTGAGCCAATCATGAAGGTCGAGGTGGTGACTCCAGAGGACTATACCGGCTCCGTCATCGGCGACCTCAATTCCCGACGCGGACAAATTCAGGGCCAAGACATGCGCGGCAATGCCAACGTCGTCAATGCGATGGTGCCGCTGATGAACATGTTCGGCTACGTCAACAATCTACGGTCCATGTCTCAGGGCCGGGCGACATTCACGATGCAATTTGATCACTACGCAGAGCTACCCGCGAACGTGTCAGCCGAAGTCCAAAAGAAATTCGCGTGATCGGGAACGGATAACAGAAGGATCTGAACGGAGAGTTCCATGGCCAAAGAGAAATTCCAGCGAACAAAGCCGCATTGCAATATCGGCACAATCGGTCACGTTGACCACGGCAAGACGACGCTGACAGCGGCGATTACGAAGGTGCTGGCCGAAAAGGGCGGCGCCACGTTCACTGCCTATGACCAGATCGACAAAGCGCCAGAAGAAAAGGCGCGCGGCATTACCATTTCGACTGCGCACGTCGAATATGAAACCGACAAGCGCCACTATGCGCACGTCGATTGCCCCGGTCACGCCGACTACGTGAAGAACATGATCACCGGTGCCGCGCAGATGGACGGCGCGATCCTGGTGGTTTCGGCCGCCGACGGCCCGATGCCGCAGACTCGTGAGCATATTCTGCTTGCTCGTCAGGTCGGCGTGCCGGCGCTGGTCGTGTTCATGAACAAGGTCGACATGGTCGACGATCCGGAGCTGCTCGAGCTTGTTGAGCTCGAAGTTCGCGAGTTGCTCTCGAAGTACAATTTCCCGGGCGACAAGATCCCGATCGTCAAGGGTTCGGCGCTTAAGGCACTTGAAGGCACTGATGAGAAACTCGGCAAGGAAGCGATTTACGAGCTGATGAAGGCAGTGGATGAATACATCCCACAGCCGGAGCGGCCGAAGGATCAGCCATTCCTGATGCCGGTAGAAGACGTGTTCTCGATTTCGGGTCGTGGCACAGTGTGCACCGGCCGTGTCGAGCGCGGGATCATCAAGGTCGGTGAGGAAGTCGAGATCGTCGGTATTAAGCCGACCATCAAGACCGTTGTCACCGGCGTCGAAATGTTCCGCAAGCTGCTCGATCAGGGCGAGGCGGGCGACAACATCGGCGCACTGCTGCGTGGCACCAAGCGCGAGGAAGTCGAGCGCGGTCAGGTTCTGTGCAAGCCCGGCTCGGTTAAGCCGCACACGAAGTTCAAGGCGGAAGCTTACATCCTCACCAAGGAAGAGGGCGGCCGTCATACTCCGTTCTTCACGAACTATCGTCCGCAGTTCTATTTCCGCACCACCGATGTGACTGGCGTAGTGCACCTGCCGCAAGGCACGGAAATGGTGATGCCGGGCGACAACGTGGCGATGGAAGTACACCTGATCGTGCCGATCGCCATGGAAGAAAAACTCCGCTTCGCCATTCGCGAGGGTGGCCGCACAGTCGGCGCCGGCGTGGTGGCGAGCATTATCGAGTGATGTGTTGAGGCGTGATGGCTGGGTCAGTCCCGGCCATCCGCGTCTTTATCGAAGTTCGCCATTCCGTGGTTGCCCGCTCGTCGGGCGGGCACGACGGACGAGAGAAACGACAATGAACGGCCAGAATATCCGGATCCGGCTCAAGGCGTTCGACCACCGCATCCTCGATGCGTCGACGCGCGAGATCGTGAACACGGCCAAGCGCACTGGCGCTCAGGTCCGTGGACCGATCCCGCTCCCGACGAGAATCGAGAAGTTCACGGTGAACCGCTCGCCGCACGTCGACAAAAAGAGTCGCGAACAATTCGAAATGCGCACGCACAAGCGCCTTTTGGACATCGTCGATCCGACGCCGCAAACGGTGGACGCGCTGATGAAGCTCGACCTCGCCGCCGGCGTCGATGTCGAGATCAAGCTGTAAGGCCGGGGTGGGATTAGCAATGCGTTCGGGTGTAGTCGCACAGAAGGTCGGAATGACCCGGGTATTCACCGAGGCCGGCGAACACGTGCCGGTAACGGTGCTGCGCCTTGCGCAGTGTCAGGTGGTCGCTCACCGGACGAAAGATAAGAATGGCTATGTCGCGCTTCAGCTCGGCTCGGGCGCGCGCCGTTCCAACAATATGATCAAGGCCGACCGCGGGTATTTCGGCAAACAAAAGGTCGAGCCCAAGCGCAAACTGGCGGAATTCCGTGTGACCGAGGACGCGTTGATTCCGGTTGGCGCGGAGATCACGGCCGACCATTTCATACCAGGTCAGTTCGTTGACGTTTGCGGGATCACCATCGGCAAGGGTTTTGCCGGCGGCATGAAACGCTGGAATTTCGCGGGGCTACGCGCGTCGCACGGTGTGTCGATTTCGCATCGTTCGATTGGTGGTACCGGCGGCCGTCAGGATCCCGGCAAGACGTTCAAGAACAAGAAGATGCCTGGCCATCTCGGTGTCGAGCGTGTGACCACGCTTAACCTCAAGGTCGTGCAGACTGATGTCGAGCGCGGCCTCATTCTTGTCGAGGGCGCGGTTCCCGGGTCCAAGAGCGGGTGGGTCACCGTCCGTGACGCGGTTAAGAAGAAGCTGCCGAAAGAAGCGCCGAAGCCCGGCAAGTTCCGGGTGAGCGAGGCCGCTGGCGCAACGCCCGATCAGAAGCCGGTGAAGACTGAAGCCGAACAGCCCAAGGCTGCGGCGGAGCACGCACCCAAAGCCGATCAGGCTGCGGTGCAAGCTGCCGCAGCCGCCGAGCAGGCCGCAAAGGCCGCTGAACAAGCTGCAAAGGCAGCGGATAAGGCCGCCAAGGCCGCCGACAAAGCAGCCGCCGCTGCGACCAAGAAGGAGGGCGAGTGATGGAGCTCAAGATCATCGCCCTCGACGGCAAGGACGCCGGCTCGGTCAAATTGTCAGACGCGATCTTCGGACTCGAGCCGCGAACCGACATCATCCAGCGCTGCGTGAATTGGCAATTGGCAAAACGTCAACGCGGCACGCACAAGACCAAGGACCGCAGCGAAATCTGGCGGACCGGCAAGAAGATGTACGCGCAAAAGGGGACCGGTGGCGCACGCCACGGCTCCGCACGCGTGCCGCAGTTCCGCGGCGGTGGTCGCGCTTTCGGACCGGTGGTGCGTAGCCATGCGATCGACCTGCCGAAGAAAGTTCGCGCGCTCGCGCTCAAGCATGCGCTGTCGTCGAAGGCCAAAGACGGCGGCATCATCGTGCTCGACAAGGCGACCGTAAAAGACTCCAAAACCAAGGCGCTGGCCAAGCAATTCGGCGAGCTCGGGCTCGAGAACGCGCTGATCATTGATGGTGCGGAGATCGAGGCAAACTTCCGGAGCGCCGCGCGCAACATCCCGAACATCGACGTGCTGCCGGTGCAAGGCATCAACGTCTACGACATCTTGCGGCGCAAGACCCTGGTGCTGACCAAGGCCGCGCTCGATGCGCTGGAGGCGCGATTCAAATGAGCACCAGCGATCCGCGCCATTACGACGTCATCCTTTCTCCGGTGATCACCGAGAAGGCGACGATGGCATCCGAGCACAACAAAGTCGTGTTCAAGGTGGCCAAGCACGCCACCAAGCCGCAAATCAAGGAAGCCGTGGAGAAACTGTTCGACGTCAAGGTCAAGAGCGTCAACACACTTACGCGGCCAGGTAAATTGAAAGTGTTCCGCAACAGGATCGGGCAGCAGTCCGATGTGAAGCGCGCGATCGTGACTCTGGAAGAGGGTCACCGTATCGACGTGACCACGGGATTGTAAGGGAGCGTTGCGATGGCACTGAAATCCTACAATCCGACGACCCCGGGCCAGCGCCAGCTGGTCAACATCGACCGTTCGTCGCTGTACAAAGGTGCGCCGGTGAAGTCGTTGACCGAAGGTCAGCATTCGACTGGCGGCCGCAATAATAACGGACGCATCACCTCGCGGTTCCGCGGTGGTGGCCACAAGCAAGCTTATCGACGAATTGATTTCCGTCGGACCAAATTCGACGTGCCGGCGACGGTCGAGCGGCTAGAATATGATCCAAACCGCACCGCCTTCATCGCCCTGATCAAATATCAGGACGGCGAACTCGCCTACATCCTGGCGCCGCAACGCCTGGGGGCCGGCGATACCGTAATCGCTTCCGAACATGCCGACGTGAAGCCGGGCAACGCCATGCCGATCGCGAATATTCCGGTCGGCACAATTGTGCACAATGTGGAACTCAAGATCGGCAAGGGCGGGCAACTCGCGCGTTCGGCCGGCAGCTACGTGCAGATCGTCGGCCGCGACCAAGATTACGTCATTCTACGCCTGAGCACGACCGAGCAGCGCCTGGTGCATGGCCGCTGCATGGCCACAGTCGGCGCGGTGTCCAACCCGGACAACATGAATACGACAATCGGCAAGGCCGGTCGCCAGCGCTGGAAGGGCCGGATGCCGCACAACCGCGGCATCACCATGAACCCGGTCGATCACCCGCACGGTGGCCGCACCAAGGGCGGCAAGCATTGGGTTACGCCGTGGGGCTTCCCGACCAAAGGAAAGAAGACCCGCAAGAATAAACGCACCGAGCGTTTCATCATTGCGAGCCGGCACGACCGTAAGAAAAAGCAGCAGTAAGGACGATAGCTATGACGCGTTCAGTTTGGAAAGGTCCTTTTGTCGACGGCTATCTGCTGCGCAAGGCTGAAGCCTCGCGCGCTTCCGGCCGTCACGAGATGATCAAGATATGGAGCCGGCGTTCGACGATTCTTCCGCAATTCGTCGGACTGAATTTCGGCGTCTATAACGGGCAGAAGCACATTCCGGTGATGGTGAACGAAGAGATGGTCGGTCACAAGTTCGGCGAGTTTGCGCCGACCCGAATGTTCTACGGCCATACGTCAGACCGTAAAGCCAAACGCGTCGGCGCGCCTGCAGCGGCAGGTGCACCGGCCGCAGCCGCTGCACCGGCGCCGGCAGCGAGCTAAGGGATAAAAGAGTAAAACCATGGGCAAGCGCCACCGCGAACGCGACCTCGCCGAAAACGAGGCAAAGGCTGTGACCAAGATGCTGCGGATTTCTCCGCAGAAGCTCAATCTTGTGGCGCAGCTAATCCGTGGCAAAAAAGCCGCGAGCGCGCTTGCCGATCTTGAATTTTCGCGCAAGCGCATCGCAAAAGACGTGCGCAAGTGCCTGGAGTCGGCGATCGCCAACGCCGAGAATAATCACGACCTCGACGTCGACGACCTTGTCGTTGCCGAGGCTCATGTCGGCAAGGCGCTTGTCATCAAGCGCTTCACCCCGCGCGGCCGCGGCCGCGTCGGACGAATTCTCAAGCCGTTTTCTCACCTGACCATCGTTGTGCGTCAGGTTGAGGCGCGGGCGGAAGCCTGAGGAGTAATCGATGGGTCAAAAAGTCAATCCGATCGGGCTGCGCTTAGGCATCAACCGCACCTGGGATTCGCGCTGGTTCGCCGGCAAAGCGGAATACGGCACGCTGCTGCATGAAGACATCAAGATCCGCAAGGAGCTGATGAAACAGCTCAAGCAGGCGGCGGTGTCGCACATCGTGATCGAGCGGCCGCACAAGAAGTGCCGCGTCACGATTCACTCGGCGCGTCCCGGCGTTGTGATTGGAAAGAAGGGCGCCGATATCGAGAAATTGCGTAAGTCGGTCGCCAAGCTCACCGACAGCGATGTGGTCATCAACATTGTCGAAATTCGCAAGCCCGAGCTCGATGCTCAGCTGGTTGCTGAATCAATCAGCCAGCAGCTTGAGCGACGCGTCGCCTTCCGCCGCGCCATGAAGCGCGCCGTTCAATCGGCGATGCGTCTCGGTGCCGAAGGCATTCGTATCAACTGCTCGGGCCGTCTCGGTGGCGCCGAAATCGCGCGGATGGAGTGGTATCGCGAAGGCCGTGTGCCGCTGCACACGTTGCGCGCTGACGTCGACTACGGCGTTGCCACCGCTTTCACCACCTATGGCACCTGCGGCGTCAAGGTTTGGATCTTCAAGGGCGAAATCCTCGAACACGATCCGATGGCGCAGGACAAGAAGCTTGCCGAAGCCGAGACCGGCCGGCCGCGCCGCGAAACCGCCGCCTGAAGGGACGAATAGAGTTTAAGTCATGCTGCAACCGATCCGCACGAAGTTCCGCAAGGCATTCAAGGGCCGCATTCATGGCATCGCCACGAGCGGCGC
>JBATYN010000127.1:0-1717 GCA_049674125.1 Pseudolabrys sp.
GTTGCCCATTGACAACGAAATGACAATGCCACACCTTACCTCGTTTTTTGAGTGCCATGACTTTTACTGTCCTTTCGTTCTAGAGCCGCCGTCCCCTTCCGGGCTCCGGGCGCAACACCGCCATCCATGTAAGTCTTTGTCAACAGAAAGGCGGCGAGTTTTCTTTACGCGCGCTGGAGAGCGCGTTGTTGATTTGGTCGGGATCAACAGCTGCGCACCGTTGCCTCTCGGCTGATAGTTCCTGCTCCGAGCACAACCGGACCTCCATTTGCGGCGTTGGGTCGGTCAGACCAGCCCGAAGAGGTAGCGCCCGCTTTACATCTTCCTGGCTTTCGGATCCATCTCGAGCTTCACCGTGATTGGAGTAGTTTCGGAGATTTCGTCGCTGTGTGGCTTGAGGATTGCATTCCTTCGACCCGAGTCCCTCATCAACCCGACTTCAAACTGATCGCCGTGGAAATTGCGAGCGCGATCAGCCTCGTTCTGCTTTTAATTCATGCACTCAGATTGGAGGCGAAATGATAACGGCCTTTTCGTCCATTGTCGTTAGCTAATAATATGTCCGGTGTTTGTAGCAAGTGATATGTCCGCTTTTGGGGCGGTGAGGATGGAGCCATGCGCGAGAGCATGGCGATCTATCCGATCACCGCGATGGAGCGGGCGGTGAAGCTACAGGAAGTGTTGTTACGGGCCACATCGGGGAAGATCAAGTGGTGGCAGGCAGCGGAGTTAATCGGCATCAGCGAGCGGCAGCTGCGACGCAGGCGGAAGCGCTATGAGGAAGAAGGCTACGAGGGCTTGCTGGACCGGCGACGTCGGAAGCCAAGCAGCAGACGAGTGGCGAAGAAGCAGGCCGACGAGGTTCTGAGCCTCTACCGGGACAGGTACTTCGATCTGAACGTGCGCCACTTTCATGAGAAGCTCGGCGAGGAACATCAGATCGGTCTGAGCTACACGTGGGTGAAGCAGGCTTTGCAGGCAGCCGGCCTGGTGAAGCCCAAGTCAAGGCGCGGGGTTCATCGCAAGCGGCGTGAGCGGCGTCCACTGCCGGGGATGATGCTGCACATCGATGGCAGCGAACACCATTGGTTTCAGGATGAGCGTAAGCCCGACCTGATCGTGATCCTGGATGACGCCACCAGCGATATCTACTACGCACAACTGGCGCCGGAGGAATCGACCTTCACGGTGATGGCCGGGCTGCGGGCAGTGATCGAACAGAAGGGGCTGTTTTGTTCGCTCTATTCCGACCGCGGAGCCCATTTCTGGCTGACGCCGAAGAGCGGCGGCAAGGTCGATTATGACCGTCCCACCCAGGTGGGCCGCGCCATGAAGGAGTTGGGAGTGCAGATGATTCCGTCCTACTCTCCGCAGGCGCGGGGACGATCGGAACGCAGCTTCTCCACCTGGCAGGGACGGCTGCCGCAGGAGCTGCGGTTGCGCGGGATCCGCACCCTGGAAGCGGCCAACAAGTTTCTAAATGAGCAATACATCGCCGAGTTCAACCGGCGTTTTACCGTTCCCGCAGCCGGGCGCGGCACGGCATTCCTACCCTGCCGGCACAGGAACCTGGAGATGGTTTTTACGCAGCGCTACGAGCGCACCGTTGATCGGGACAACACCGTGCGCTTTAACAACCTGGTGATGCAGCTCGAACGCGCTCACTGGCGCGATACCCTGGCTGGTTGCAAGGCCATCATCCATCAGCACCTGGACC